>CAYVAO010000089.1:0-7006 GCA_964448895.1 uncultured Christensenella sp. | reverse complement strand
TGTTGCCTTTTTTTCTGATTTCTGCGCCCGGTCTTCTCTCCGCTGCCATACACCGCGCCCTCCAGCAAAAGCCCGTGTCCAATTTTGATTTTCTCGTCTCTGCGGTGATCTATGCGTTTTTCATCGCCGCGTTTGCGTTTGGCGTGATCTATTTGCGCGGGTTTGGCGATCTTTCTCCACTCGCTGTGTTCGATAATCTCCGCAGCGTCGCGAAATATTGCGCAATCTCCGCGGTGAGCGCCGTCGCGCTGCCCAATGTCTTATTCTTGGCAGTCCGTCTTCTGGGAAAGGGAAAACGCGATGAAGCGTAAACTCGGCTTTTGGCCGCTGCTGCGCGGAATCCTCGCGCTCGTGATGCTTGCTGCGATTCTGATCGTTGCGCTCTGGCCGCGCCTGAGCGGCGAATTGGTCACGTATGAGTCTGTATCCGCCTCCTCGCCAGCAGCAGAGCCCAGCTTTGGAGACACGATTCGCGCGCTGCTTGCCGAGTTCTCCGCGCAGGATGCGACCGACGCGCTAATCCTACAGGAGCTTCATTCCGGCGCATACTCCGCCGAAGAACCGCTGATCCTAGAAAACCCCTATGACTGCTCTCCGCTCACCGCGCTCGCGGTCTTTACCACAGAAACGCCCGCCAGCGTTCACGTACACGTTGCGGGCAAAACGAGCGACGCGGATGTCGATCACGACCTGACCTCGTTGGAAACAGATCATCTGGTTCCGATCTACGGGTTGTATCCGGATTATTTAAACACCGTGACTCTGACCGTCACGGATGCCTCTGGAGAGAAGACCACTACGACCGTCGAGATTCAGACGGAACCCATCGCGCCGGAGACAATCGAAAACATCATCATACAGACCGATATCGAAAAAGCCACTGCAATGAGCGACGGCATGAATTTTTTATATTCGCAGAAACTGGCTTTTGACTCTCACGGCGATATCCGCTGGACGAACAACACATGGTTCACCCCGCCTTGCACCCTGTATGATTATGAAAACGGCACATACATCACGTCTTACGGCGCCTATCTCGAAGGAGATGTGCTTTTTACCGAGCGTAACTTTCTAGGCAAGTTTTTACGTGTTTGGTATAGCCCCTATGGCGCGCACCACGATATCGAAGAAGGCGAAAACGGCAATCTTTTGATCACCGGCGGCAAAGGAGTGGTGATGGAAGATTTTGTCTACGAGCTGGATACGCAGACAGGTGAAGTCATTCATACGCTGGACCTGAAGACCGTTTTGCCCCGTTCCAGCGAACGAAGCAACGCGACGCAAACCGCTCAGAGTACGATGGGATTCCGGGTAGATGCTTCTCCATCTGATTGGTTTCATCTCAACGCCATTGTCTGGGACGATGGATCGGTCATCCTTTCCGGTAGACACATGTCCGCCGTAGTCAAGATGGACTGGCCTTCCGGAAAGATCGAGTGGATTCTCGCTTCGCCGTACGGCTGGCCAAACATGTTTCAAAAATATCTGCTCACGCCGGTGGAGGGACAATCCGACTTTGAGTGGCCCTATTGGCAGCACGCGCCGTATCTGATGCCCGACCAGGACAACAATCCCGATACCGAGGATATCCTCGTCTTCGACAACGGAACCGTGCGTTTTGGTGCGGCGGATGTGCAGGAAGCGCTGCGCAGCGGCAATCTCTCCGCAATACAAAACTATTCGCGTCTGGTGCAGTATCGCATCAACGCTTCCAAGGGTACGATTGAGCAAATCTGGCAGTATGGCAAAGAGCGCGGCGAGGAACTCTATTCCAACCGATGCGGCAACGTGAATTTGCTTGTAAACGGCAATCGGCTTGGGTACTTTTATGTAGAATCCAAGGATTTGCAAAATCGCTCCACACATACGGTGATGAGCGAAGTCGATTCCGACGGAACTCTTGTTTGGGAAGCGCTTCTCACCTCGGAAACCGGTATTTTGGAATCATATCGCGGCATTCGTCAGCCGCTCTATCGCGACAGCGATCAAGACTTGCATTTGGGTGAGTCCGCGCGCATATTGATTCCGGACGCGGTTCTCGCCGCCAACGGTGTGGAATTGCCCTAACCGCTGGATTGATCAACCCGATTTCCGATTCCCTTGATTGCGGAAATCGCTCCGTTTGACTCAGAAAGGATTTTCACCATGCAAACCCCCGCCCGAAAGAAATGGTTCCTGATTCCCCTGTTCGTCGTTCTCGCGCTTGTAATTGCGGGTGTATTCTTGTTCCAAAGCGGATTTCTGGTGCGCCCCACCGAAAAAAAGCTCGCCGCTATGATCGAGGTGCCCGACTATGATATCCTGTCCGCGCAGACCGCGCTGGAAGAAGATATTCTAGCGGATTATGAAGAGGCACAGTATTCGATCTCCGAGCCGTATGTCATCGTCGATCCTTACGAGATGAACCCGCTTTCGGCGCTGATCCTCTTTGATCCCGCGGGCGCAACGAGCGTCGTCGTGACCATTCAGGGCGACGATGCCGCAAGCACGCTGACCTATGAAAAAGCGCTGGACAGCCGTCGCGCGGAGGTTCCGATTCTCGGGCTCTATGCCGGGCGGGATAATACCGTTACGCTCAAAAGCGATAAAGGCGTAGTCTCAGTGTTAACGATTACGACCGAGCCGCTTCCGGCGGATTTTCAAATCTACGATCTGGTTGAAAGCCAACCGGACAAGATGGAGCCGGGCTTCACGCTCATGACCGCGTGCTTTAACCACTCCTACAGCGCAATCATCGACGCAAACGCGCAGGTGCGCGGTTACCTTAGCAACACCGATATGGCGCACGGCACCTCGATGATCCAGCTTAAAAACGGAAACATGCTTGCAACGGGCGATGAGTACAAGCAGATTCCCTACAACATGACCTCGCTTTGGGAGTTTAACTGGTTGGGCAAGGTGTTTCGCGAATACGAAGTGCCAAATGCCGTCCATCACGATATCGTGGAACTTGCAAACGGCAATCTTTTGTGCGTTTCCAACAGCCCCGACATGATCGCCTCCGGCACGCGCGAGGACGTCGCCATCGTCCTCGACCGCACAAGCGGAGATGTCATTCAACAATACGATTTTCGCAACATCATCGACGACACGCGCGATCCCTACCATCATTTTCATCCGAACATTATCAATCCGCTCGTGGTCGACTGGATGCATATGAACGCCGCGATTCCATATGATGCGGGTAACGCGATCATCGTCTCTTCTCCGACGCAGAGCATGGTGATCTGTATCGACAAGGATACGCAACAGATTCAGTGGATCCTCGGCCCGCACGAGGGCTATGAAGGCAGCAGCGCTTTCCTCAAACAGTATCTTTTAACTCCGGTTGGCGACGATTTTGAGTGGCAATGGTGCCAGCAGCAGCCAAGGCTGCTGCCCGACCAGGACAACAATCCGAGCACGCTGGATATTCTTCTTTTAGACAACGGACAGAACAAGAGCTTTTCGGAGGAGTCGGCGGTGGACGCGACGGAGAATTATTCCCGCGCGGTACAGTACCGAATCGATCCCGAGGCAATGACGGTACAGCAGATTTGGGAATATGGCAAAGAACGCGGGGTTGAGTGCTACGCAACCTATCTTGGCGACGCGAATTATGAGCCGCTCACCGGCAACCGCCTGATCACGTTTGGCGGCCAGCTGAGCGCCGACGGCGTCCGATCCGATGCGATTCTGGGCGGCGTGCTGGGCGAGATCGTCACCCGCTCCCGCGTGGTGGAAGTGACGGAGGATCGCGAAGTCGTGTTTGAGGTCTCCGTTCAGGAGGACGCCTACACCAACTCCGGCGAAACCTATCAGGCAAAGCGAATCGAGTTTTATTCGCCGGATAGTTTCAGCGCGCTGTTGGGTGAACGCGCGGGCGAACGAATCGGGTCGTCGTACGTTTGCAGCGCGTCAACCATAACCGCGCCGAAGGTGTTTGCCGGCAAGATCGAAGTGAGTTTCGACAAGCTTGTCAATGAAAACGGGCGGATTGTCGCCTCCTGTGAAATGACGTATGGCGGCGTGACCTATCTTCTTTCAAAGGCGGTGTTCGTTCTGCAAAGCGAAACAAACACCTACTTGTTTGACGCGCAAAACGCGCTCAACGGCAGGTTCTTCGGCAGTATCGATACGGCGTCGCTTGCGCCGGGCGTCTATCAGCTCTCCATCGCGGGCGGCTTTGTGGAAGGAAACGATCCTTCCGGCAAAGCGAAAAAGGGACACGTTTTGACCGCGTATAAGATCACGGTTCCGGAAACAGCCGGAACCCAAGAATAATCATAATGCGACCTCTTTTCCCAAAAAACGTCATAAATAGAGGGATTCACTTTGAAAAAAACCAAATTTTTACTCCAAATCGGACTCCTAAGCGCGCTCTTCTCCCTTAGCCTTGGCTGCGCCGCGCAAGCAAAAGCGCCCACGGCGGCAGCGACGGAGGCGGATTCCTCGCTGATTTGGCAAATATCGGTGGTCGAGAGCGAGATCACCGCCAACATCTCCTCCACCAAGGCGTTTGTCGAGTATGGCGGAGACGTCAACCAGGTGAGCTACAGCGACCAGCCCTCAGAAGGAAACGTCTATCTGCTGGTGCTGGCGAATATCGACAAAAACCAGCCCGGCAAAGAGAAATTCGTTTGGAGCGAGCTTTCGGTTCTGGACGCGGACGGCAACGCTTACGCGCGCATGGACAACGATACGTTTCTAGAGACGCATGGTCTGCCGCGCATCAAGTCGACCGACCTTTCTATCGGCAACAACCACGGGTATGTGTGCTTCGAGGTGCCTGCATCGTCGGATTTTTCCAAATTGACGCTGGTGTACGCCGCGGAGGGCTCCGCGCAGAATATCGCGCTTTCTCCCAGCGTAAGCAAGTAGCAATATGACATAACAGAACGCATATAAGACGCTTGATCTTTACTTTTTTTGTAGTCTAGTGTTTGGTTTTCTATGGTGATTTTACACCGTCAACCTTCCAATCAACTGCGCTGACTTAGCAAACGCAGAGCTTCAAGATATCCTTCCAGCCCGTGCCCCTTGATGCTGGCGACACACGCCGCGCGGATGTAGGACACCTTGCGAAACGCCTCCCGTTGATCGGGATCGGAGATATGCACCTCCACCGTCGGGATACCGACCGCCTTCACCGCGTCCAGAATCGCGACACTCGTGTGCGTATACGCGCCGGGGTTGATCACGATGCCGTCCGCTGTGCCATAGGCCGCCTGAATTGCGTCCACCAGCGCGCCCTCATGATTGCTCTGCACAAACGTAACGTCTACGCCGAGATGCTCCGCCTCCGCGCGAATCATATCCACGAGGTCTGCATAGGTTCGCCTGCCGTAGATATCCGGCTCCCGCAATCCCAATAGGTTCAGGTTAGGCCCGTTGATCACGAGTATTTTCATGCTGCTCTCCCGTTTCCGCGCTATTGCGCATGCGCGCAAAAGTCGCTCCAAATCCTTGCCGCCGCATCCTCCGGCGTGGTCTCGTTCGTCATGCTTGCGTCGCGAAAGCGCGCATAGAGCGGCGCGCGCTCGCGCTGCATCGTCTCCAGATTCGTCGCGAGCGAAAGCGGCCTTCCCTCACACGGGAGAAGCGCAAGATCGCGTTCAATCTGATAGATGCGTGCGTTTTGCTTGAGCGCCTGATAATTTTTCTCGTCTTTGACGATTCCGCCGCCGGTGACGAGAATCAAACCGCTCTCTTTGCCCCAAGTCTGCGCCTGCTCGCGTTCCAGCGCGCGAAACGCCGCCTCGCCGGACTCCGCAAATATCTCGGGAATGGTCTTGCCCGCCGACAGCACGATTTGCTCGTCCAGATCGACCAGCGTTCGTCCGCTCAGCTTCGCCAGCGCCGCGCCGATCGTCGTCTTTCCGCTACCCGGCATGCCGATGAGCACGATATTGAGCATGCTCTGCCGCAAAAGCCGCAGGATGCGCTCGTTCTCCGTGTCTGCAATCGTTTTGCCAAAGAAGCGCTCCTCTGCGGCCTTTGCCTGCGCGACAAGCATGCTAAGCCCATCCGCGCAAACAATGCCCAACTCCTCCGCTCGAAACGCGAACGCGGTTCTGCGGGGGTTGTAGATAAGCTCCAGCACACCTTCACAAGCCGGAAACAGCGCTGGGTCTGCGGGCATCTCTCCGGTGTGCGGATACATACCGACCGGGGTTGCGTTGATGAGAATCTGGGCATCCGCGTGGCGGGTCAAATTTTCGTAATTATCCTTGCCGTTGCGGGAGACGACGACGATCTCGCCGGCTCCGCCCGTCCTCGCCACAGATTGTGCGCAAAGCGACGCGCCGCCGCTGCCAAGAATCACCACTTTTTTGGCGTGAAATGAAATGTCCGCGCGCTTCGCCATATAGGCTAGCCCGTATGCGTCCGTGTTGTAGCCGGTTCGCTTGCCGTCTAAGCCGCGCACAATCGTGTTCACGCTGCCAATCCCGCGCGCGGTCTCGTCCAGCTCGTCGCAAAACGGTATCACGTCCCGCTTGTAGGGAATCGTTACGTTCAGCCCGCCGATTTCGTCGCGCGAAAGGAATGCGCCGAGCGACTCCGGCTCCAGTTCATAGAGCGCATAGTCGTCGTTTCCGAGCGCGCGGTGAATCTGCACAGAGTAGCTGTGCTTCAGCGTCCGCCCGATCAACCCGTAGATGCGCTCACTCATACTGTTTCACCAAACTGCACAAAAATCGTCAAATGACCGAATAGTTGCCTAAGAACGTAAAGCTTTCGCTGATGCGTTCCAGCTCCTCCAGCATGGGCAGCACGCCCTGCTCGCGGACACCCGCGTCCAGATCGAAGAAGAAGATGAATTCGAAGTTACGGCCCGTCACGGGGCAGCTCTCAATCTTGCTCGTATTCACGCCATATGCCGAAATCTTGGTAAGGATGCTGTTGAGCGCGCCCGGCTCGTTTTTGCAATCCAGAATCAGGCTGATCTTGTTGGAACCCGCGTAGATGATCGGGTTTTTCGCGATGCAGATGAAGCGCGTATAGTTGTTGTCGCTGTCCTGAATGT
>CAYVAO010000088.1:1161-7035 GCA_964448895.1 uncultured Christensenella sp. | reverse complement strand
CAGCCACAAGCTGGATGAAATTTTTGAGCTTTGCGATATCGTGACCGTCATGCGAGACGGGCACGTGATCGACACAAAGCCGGTCGGCGAGCTGACCCGCGCGGATATGATCACCAAGATGGTCGGCAGATCGATTGAACACGAGTATCCCGAGCGCCCGCGCTGCGTCGGCGAAACGCTGATGGAGGTGCGCTCGATCAACACCCATAAACTGCACGACATTTCGTTTGAGCTTAAGCGCGGCGAAATCCTCGGCCTTGTCGGCCTTGTTGGAGCGGGGCGCACGGAGATTGTGCGCGCCATTTGCGGCGCGGACAAGGCGAAAGGTCACCAGGTGCTGATCGACGGCAAGCCGGTGAAGATCAAGAAGCCCGCGGACGCAAAGCGGCACGGCATCGGCCTCGTTCCGGTAGATCGCAAGCTGCAAGGCGTCGTATTGCGTTTCTCTGTGCAGAGCAACATCGTTATGGCGAGTCTCGACAACCTGACGAAATTCGGCTTTGTGGACTCTTCCAAAGAGAAGGGCATTGCGGATCGCCAGATCAGCAACCTTGGCGTAAAGACGCCCACCGCGCAGACGACGGTCGTCAGCCTCTCCGGCGGCAACCAGCAAAAGTGCGTCGTCGGCCGCTGGTTGGAGATCAACCCGCAGATTCTCATTATGGATGAACCGACCCGCGGCATCGACGTTGGCGCGAAGTACGAAATCTATGTGCTCATGAAGCAGGTTGTGGAAAACGGCGGATCGATCATCATGATCTCTTCCGAACTGCCGGAAGTGCTGAACATGTCTAACCGCGTTCTGACCATTTGCGAGGGCCGAATTACGGGTGAATTCAATCCCGAAACGGTGTCCGCGCAAACGATCATGGACAGCGCGATCGGTTGACGGGAGGAAACGGTATGACAAAACGGTTTAGTCTCAAGAATTTTCTACTGAATTATCTGGTGCTCGTCGCCATCGTGCTGCTGGTGATCATCACGATCATCGTGGAGCCGAAGTTCCTCTCCGGCGAGAACCTGACCAACATCATGCGCCAGTTTGGGCCGCTGAGCTTTGTTTCTCTGGGCATGACGTTCGTCATCATCGGCGGATTTATCGATCTGTCGGTTGCGGGCAGCATCTCGCTGGTTGCGGGTGTGACGGTTTAGCTCATCGCCCCGCTGGGGCCGGTTCCCGCGCTGATTCTCGGCATCGGCCTCGGCGCGCTGCTCGGCTTTCTCAACAGCGTGGTGCTTATCAGCGCCGGCGCGCTGACGCAGGCGGAAGCGCTGTTCATCACCTACGGCATGAGCGCGGTCTACAGCGCGGTTGCGCTGATCTATACGGGCGGCTCGACACAGCACATGAGCTGGCTGCAAACGCCGCAAACGGTGTTTACCGCGATCGGTTCCGGTACGGTCGGCATCATCTCGGTTTCGTTTTTAATCTTCCTTGTTTCGCTCGGCGCGCTTTGGGTGTTTCATAACAAGACCTACAGCGGCAGAGCCATCAGCTACACGGGCGGAAACAAGGTTGCGGCGGAGCTAAGTGGAATTCCGATCAAGCGCAGCGTGGTTTTGATCTATACAATCTGCGGTCTGATGTCCGCGGTTGGTGCGGTGGTGCTGTTTTCACGCATCACGACGGCGGCTCCGATCATCGGTAAAAACTACGAAACCAACGCGATTCTCTCCGTCGGCGTCGGCGGCACAACGCTGAAGGGCGGCAAGGGCAGCGTACTTCGTACGGTGCGCGGCGTGCTCCTGATCACGCTGATGTCAAACTGCATGAACCTGCTGGGCGTTTCGTCCTATTTGCAGGTTGTGCTCAAGGGTGCTATTCTGGTGGTCGCCATCTGGCTCGACAACCGGAAAGAGCAGTAAGGGGGTAACGGTATGCAAACAACTTTCGCGGCTTTCGGGAAACGCTCGTTGCGTGCTCTTACCAAGCAGAAGGCGATCATCGCGATTCTCATCATGCTGATCATGATGTTGTTCTTCAAGACGAACTTCTATACGAGCTATAACCTGCTCAACGTGCTCAAGGACGCGGCGGTCAACGAGATCATCGCGTTCGGCGTCACGCTGACGGTTATTGCGGCGGGGTGCGACCTCTCCGTTGGCGGCGTAATGTGCTTAAGCGGCATCGTGTCCATTCAGCTGATCAACAGCGGCATGAACATGTGGCTCGCCATTCTCCTCGCGGTGCTCAGCGGCGCTGCGGTTGGGTTCATCAACGGCTTCCTCGTTGTGCAGCAAAAGACGGAGGCGTTCATCATCACGCTCGGCACTGGCATGCTCATCAAGGGCATCAACCAGCAGCTCACGGATGCGCACCCGGTCTCCTGCACGAACATGGAGGTCATGAAGATCGCAAACGGCAAGATTGGCGGTGTGATTCCGAATCTTGCGCTCTACATGATCGTGATCGGACTCTTGATTTACGCGCTGCTTCGCTATACGAGCTATGGTAGAAATCTGTACGCGCTCGGCGGAGACTATGACGTTGCCAAATATTCCGGCATCAACGTTATCTCCACCAAGTGGATTGCGTTTATCCTCAGCGGAGCGCTGGCCGCGGTTGCGGGCGTGCTGCTCTCCAGCAAGCTCAACACGGGTTCCAGCATCTACGGCGACGACACCGCGTTGATGGTCAACTGCGGCGTTGTGGTCGGCGGAACGAGTTTTGCCGGCGGCGTCGGCGGCATTCTCCAGAGCTTCATCGGACTCATGGTACTGCAACTGCTGACCAACTGCATGAACATGCTCGGCATCGCGCCGTATCTGCAACAGGTGTGTCAGGGCGTTGTGATCGTTGCGATCATCTGGCTCGACTGCTTCGGCAGAAAGCGCAAACGCGAGGACGTTTGATCTTCATTCCCGAACAACAACCCCGATTCTCTCCTTCGCAGCGCCGCCGGATTTTCCGGCGGCATTGCTTTATCAAAATCGGTGCCGGATTGCATCATTCTTGCGATGCGGGGCAAGAGCGGCTGTGCTATACTCATAGCCAGATGAAATAGTTTTGCGGAGGCACGATATGATCTACTATTTTTCCGGAACGGGTAACTCCAAATGGGTTGCCGAAGAGATCGCGCGGCGCACGGATGATGAAGCGCAGAGCATTGCGGAGCTGGTCAAGGACGGCCCGACCGTGGTTTACGCCGGAAAAGATGCGCGCATCGGAGTGGTGTTTCCGATCTATGCCTGGGGTGCGCCGCCGATTGTGGAGCGGTTTTGCAAGTCGATTACGCTTGCGGGCGCATATGCGTTTGCGGTCTGCACCTGCGGCGACGAGGCGGGCAAGGCAATGCGTCGCCTGAAGAAGATATTTACGTATCAAGGCGCCTGGTCGGTGAAAATGCCGAATAACTACATCGTTGGATACGATGTGGACAGTCACGAGTTGGAGCGCAGAAAGATTGCTGTTGCGAAGGAGCGCCTGAGTGAGATATCCAACGCGGTGCTGGCGAATTCCACCCAATACGACGTGTGTGAAGGCCCGGGGGCTATGATCAAGACCGCGCTGGTGCGACCGATGTTTAACACCTTTGCGCGCTCGACAGAACGTTTTTCGGCTGAAGATTCCTGCAACGGTTGCGAGCTCTGCGCGCGCATGTGCCCGATTGGCGCAATTCGGATGCAGGATGGTAAGCCGGTTTGGGTCAAAAAACACTGTACACAGTGCATGGGCTGCATCAATCGCTGCCCGCAGCGCGCGATTCAGATGGGCGAGAGCACGAAAAACCACGGGCGATACTATTTTCGATCCGACAAAATGGACGATTGACAGGATTTCTCGATTGAATCACGCTGTGACGATGTAAGAATGATTTATATCAGTGACACAGTGCCGAAATTTTGCAGCGATGCTTTCTCAAGACCTGAAAAGCAGTCGGATTCGCTCAAACAACGCGATTTAACCTAAAAAATGCATGGCAGGCGATTTTTTCGTCTGTTACTAGATGGTTTTACATCCACTGTTGGCCTTAAAAATACAACCAACACCGATATTTCGTTACATAGTCATTTCAATTCGGTTTGTTGTTCTTGCGATCACACATCACAAGGGATATAATGAACCAGAATAGCATCCATTTAACAGCCGCAGCAGAACGAAGCAAGACGCGCGATGGGACGGGGGAAAAGAATGGACGGACGATTTGGCACCGCGAACGACTGGCAGTCTCTGATATCAAAGTTAAACGGCGTTTATGCCTCTCATGTCGTGTTCTCGGAATCACAAGAGCCGCTTGAGATACATGTTTTGGCGGGCAACCGCCGCAACGTAAAATCGATCGTTCGGGATGTTCAGTCCGCAATCTCCGCGCGTTATGGCGTGGATGTGGATTACCACATCATCAGCGTGGCGCAGGTTTCTTCCAATCTAATCACGGGCATGGGGTTTCGATTGATCTATTCCGGAATCAGCATGCACTCCTCCGGCAAAGAGGTAGAGGTATCCGTCGTTCTCGCGCGGGATGAAGAGCGCTTTACGGGAACCGCCGTCGGCAGCTCGATTCCGTTTTCGCGGATGCGATGCATCGCGCAGGCAACGCTAGACGCGGTCAAGGCCTGCACAAACGGCTCTTCGTTTTTTGAGTTGGCGAGCGTAGAGGTGATTCAATCCAATTCGCGTTCTATCGTGGTTTCGCAGGTATACTGCCTGCCGGAAAACACTCCGTTGATCGGCTGCGTTTATGCGGAGCCGGATCAGGATGCAGCGGTGGCGCAGAGCGTTTTAGACGCGATCAACCGAAAGCTTGAAATCTATACGCAGGAAGTATAACGATCGAGCAACAGCCATATCGATAGTCAATAGAAACTTCGTACCATTCACACAGAATATCTTCAAAAAATGTGTTATTTGATAAATTAACAGGTCCGGTAATAGCGTAGCGGATATAGCCTGTTCGACTAGCGGAGAACAGAGACTTGAAAAAGGAGGCTATATCCACATGAAGAAGATTCTCATGGCGCTCGCATCTCTGGCTGCTCTGGTTTTGGCAAGCGGCGCGTTTTTCTATGTCAGATAAGACAAGACAAACACCGAGACAGTGAATTGGGTATTCTGCCGGATCTGTTAATCTTTTTCGCCGATTGGCGGAGGTTGAGACAAGTGCAAAGCTGGTTCAGTAAACAGAAACTCTATATGGCGCTGGTAAGCCTGTGCGGCATTGCTGTCTTTGCACTGTGTGTTTACCAATCAATCGCGCTCTATCAGCTAGCCGCGTCGAAATGGGACTTTGCCGTGTATTGCGGCGTGATGGTCGTCATCCTTACCATGTGCCATATGCTGCCGATCTATATCACGGCGGACAAGACGATGGAGATTAGTTTTGTTCCCGTCGTGGCATGCCTGGTAACAAAGGGTGTTTTTCTGACCATCGTACTGTATATGATCTCCTCGTTCCTTGTTTTCTTATCCGACCCACAAACCAAGAAGCATTATTCCCCATGGAGAAGGTCACCGCAGAAGGAACTATTTAATGTATCCAATGTGTTGATCGCGATTTTGCTCGGTGGATTGGTTTACCACCTAATCGTGCCGTTCGGGGGCGGAGACGTTTTTACCTGGAGGGTAGTCATCGGCGCCGTCGTGTTGTCTTTTATCGCGATCTTCGGCAACCTTGTTTTTTTTATTCTTTATTTCAAACTCAGCGATCAAGGGCGATTTTTCGCGTTGCTGCGGGACAACATTGGTGGAATTTTGCCCAATATTCTCGCGACGATTCCGCTTGGACTCGTGATTGGTTATATCCTGACGCAATACAACGCGTATTTATGGCTGGTGCTTTTCATGGGCCCGCTGATGCTGGCGCGGTATTCGTTTAAAGTGTATCTGGACAGCCACACGATTTTGCTTCGTACCATCGCCTCGCTGGTAGAGGC
>CAYVAO010000088.1:0-1151 GCA_964448895.1 uncultured Christensenella sp. | reverse complement strand
GCGAAAGACCCTTATACGCATGGACATTCGCAGCGCGTTGCTTATCTCAGCAGCGAGATCTGCAAGGCGATGAACTGCACACGGGCCTTCTCCGATCAAGTCATGATGGCGGCGCTGCTGCACGATACCGGCAAGATCGGCGTGGAGGACGCGGTGCTTCGCAAGCCCGGTCCGCTCACCACGGAGGAATACGATATCATCAAGCAACATCCCGTCGTCGGCAGGCGCATCATCGAGAGCATCAATTTACCGGCGGCGGTTAACGACGCGGTGCTTTACCATCACCGGAGATTTGATGGAACCGGCTATCCGCAGGAAGGGCCGGCTACGGGCAACTTGCCGCTTTCTGCGGCGATACTTGCCGTTGCGGACACGTATGACGCGATCATTAGCGACAGACCGTATCGCGCAGGACTGACAAAGGCGCGCGCAAGGGAAATACTGGAGGAAGCAGCCGGAACACAGCTTGACCCGAAGGTCGTAAAGGTGTTTCTCGCGATTGAGCCGCGCCTGCGCCCGGAGGAAGCGGAGAAACTGCTGCTATATACGATATGATACTGCTTGGATTTGCGGGAATCGGATGTATCGTTGGGCTGCTTTCCGGCGGATCACCACGCGGGGTAATTCGCTACACGCTCAAAGGTGTTTGGCTGCCGATCGCGGCATATGCGCTAAAGGCAGGCGCGGCGTTTTTGCTTGCGCCGCAGACGGGCGCGGTATGGGTGGCCCTGATCCAATACGGACTTCTGTTTCTGTTTTTGTTTGTCAACCGCCGGCGGCCCGTGTGGCCGCTGTTTGCGTTTGCGGGAACATTGTGTAACTTCCTCGTGATCGTCTTCAACGGCGGATGTATGCCGGTCTCCGCTTCTCTGCTGAGCGCGGCAGGAGAGCGGCTGACACAACTTTCCGAAGGGCGAATTTATGCCTATCGTTTGATGGACGCCGCAACGCGATTGCCATTTCTCGGCGATATCATTCATTTCGGCTCGGCGGATCGACCGCTGGGGTTCGCGAGCATTGGCGATCTACTGCTCGGTATCGGGGTTGCAATTCTTTGCTGGCAGATGATGAAACCCGCGCAAGACGCGAAAGAAAGCAAGCCGGAATCAACGAAGAATGCTTGAAAAGCCGGTCAAACTTTGTTCATAAAT
>CAYVAO010000087.1:0-7068 GCA_964448895.1 uncultured Christensenella sp. | reverse complement strand
CGAAATTTTGAAAGCCCGCTACGAGGAAGGGTGATCCGTCTGTCAGCAGAACCTTTCGAAGAACTGTATTTTCTACGGGCATATCGATCGGGTGTGCTCGTTTTTATTTGCTGAAAAACGCGCAATTCGATCCAAACCGGCCGTGAGAGCAGTCCTAAGTGGGCTGCCTGTCACGGCTATTTTTATGCCCATTTTCCAATCAACGACCGCGTAGGATACGCAAGGAGAAACACCATGAATCGCAACTATGATGTGCCAGCGACATTCCCTTCGCTGGAAGCAACGATGAATTTCGGCCAATTCGGCTGCGCAAACCTTACCCCGGAGCAAAACGCTGTGCATATGAGCCATATGCGCAACACAAGAAAGCCGCAGCGCGCCCGCGCAAAAGGCTTTCAAGCCTATCTGAGCGGGAGGTTGGAGCGCATATGAGCGAGATTCGACTCCCACTTGCGCCTTTTAGCGCAACGATAATCCGGCAAACACCGGACTTTCATCTAGAGCTGGCGCTGCGCCGCGCGAAGATGCGCGCGTTTGGCATGGCGGCGCTGCTGAAACGACGAACGGAACATATGGAGGAAACCATGCATCCGGATCAACATAATTATTTCGCGTCCCCCGCGCAGGGGTCGACGCTGAACGCCGGTCAATTCGGCAATTTGTTCGCGCAGCACCCGTGCTACGGTTGCGACGCGAAGCGTCAGGCATACGACGCGCAGACCCCCGCCCATCCGCAGCGAAAGCGCAAGCATCTCTTCGCGGCGATCTTGAGGACGACAAAATGAACAATTCGGCGGGGCTGGAAGCCTATGGGTTTTTACCCGCCATGCGCGCGGCGGCGCAGGCACGGGGTTCAGGTCAAGAGATTCCCGCGCGCGTCACCGCGGTGCATAAGGAGCGCTATGCACTCGTCACCGACGAGCTCGAGTGCTACGGGCGTCTCAAGTCCTCCGTCTACTTTGGCGGCGGCGAGGAGGAATTTCCCACAACGGGAGACTTCGTGCTGATCCTGTATAACGAACAGGGCGACAGCACCATCACGCAGACCCTGCCGCGCAAGTCGCTCTTCGCCCGCAAGAACCCGACGCTGGGCGAGGGCGACCAAACGGTTGCCGCCAATTTCGACAGCGTTTTCATCATGCAGTCTCTCAATCACGACCTGAACCCACGGCGATTGGAGCGCTACCTTACGCTCGCGTGGCAGTCCGGCGCGGTACCGGTCGTGGTGCTGACCAAGTCGGATCTGGTGGAGGATTGCTCCGCGCAGATGGACGAAATTCGGCGGGTTGCCGCCGGAGTCGATGTATTCGCTGTCAGCGCGAAAACGGGCGACGGCTTCGACGCGCTGGGCAACTATCTCAAACCCGGCAGAACATTCGTGCTGCTCGGCAGCTCCGGTGTCGGAAAATCCAGCTTTGTCAACGCGCTTGCTGGCAGCGAGTTGATGGCAGTCAACGCAATTCGCGTGAACGACAGCAAGGGCCGGCACACGACCACGCACCGCCAGCTCATCCGGCTGGAAAGCGGCGTGATGATCATCGATACCCCCGGTATGCGCGAACTCGGTATGCTGGACGCGACAGCGGGGCTCAGCGAATCATTTGCGGATGTGGAAGCGTATTTTCCATATTGCCGCTTCTCGGATTGCAGGCACGAGCGCGAGCCCGGCTGCGCCGTACAGGCGGCGATTGCCTCCGGCGAACTGCCGCGCGCGCGATTTGACAGCTATCAAAAGCTACAGCGGGAATCCAAGTATGCGGGCGATCAGGCGGGCTATTTGCGGCAAAAGCAGCAACGCTTCACGGAGATTGCGAAGTTCAGCAAGTCGATTCAAAAGTCCGGCGGCAAGCACGGAACGTTTTCGGAGGACTAAAAAAGCGGGACGAAGAGACTCGTCCCGCATACAAATGCTATGTTATGTTTTATTCCTGTGAATAAAGCGACGATCCCTGCTGCATTTGAACAACCGACGTCGGAAACGCAAAGACTACACCGAGACGCTCAAATTCTTCTTTGATCGCGAGGTTAACGCGCTGGTTGATGTCCATATAGCGGTCATAGTCCGAGGTGAGCACGAAGTACACCACCTCAAAATTCAGACTATAACTGCCGAAGGACGCAAAATGCGCGCGCGCAAACGTTGTATCCTCCGTCTCCTCGATGATCTTTTGAATGATCTGCGGAATCTGCTTGAGCTTTTCATTCGGCGTATCATACGTGACCCCAAGCGAAAAGAGAACCCGCCGCTGCTGCATGGTCTTGTAATTGCGAATGCGGGAACCCGTCAGATCCGTGTTGGAGACGACGAGCTGCTCTCCACCGAGCGCGCGCAGACGCGTGGTCTTCACGCCGATATGCTCGACGGTACCCATATGATCGCCGGAGATGATAAAATCCCCGATCTCAAACGGTTTGTCGAAGAAAATTGTGAAGAAGCAAAAGATGTCCGTCAGCACGTTTTGTGCGGCGAACGCGAGCGCAACCCCGCCGATGCCGAGCCCCGCAACCAGAGACGTGATCTTGACCCCGATGTTATCGAGAAACAGAATCAGCGCGATCCCCCAGATGACGCCTTTGGCGATGCGAATCAGCCAACGCATAGCAAGCGAGTTGCTGTCCAGCTTGCCTTTGCCAAGTTTTGAGAGGAACAGTACCGCAATCGAAGAGAGAAACATAGACGCCATGATGATGGCAAACAGCGTAGAGAGAGCGCCAACGAAGTTATCGAGCGTGGTGTTGAGTTTCAGCGTCCGCGTGCAGTAATAAAAGAGCGTGAAATACGCCATCGGAAGTAAATAGTGCTTGACCCCCGCGCGCACGAGTTCGCCGTAGGGCGACTGCGTCCGCTCGGTATACGAAACGATGCGCCGAAGCACGGTGCGTCCGAGCAGAAAGATGATCACTGCGCCCAGCAGGAGCACGCCGAGAAAGACGATATAGTCCAGAACGGTATTGTTCCAATAGATTTTTTCCAAGAACTCCATGGCTTTGAATCGATTCCTCCTTCCGCCTGACCGACGGATGAATTCGAATCATGTTACCATAAAAGAAACCGCCCGAAAAGCGAAAAACGCGCTTCGCGAGCGGATTTACGGAAGATTTGAAAAGTGTTTTCTATTTTGTCACTTCTAAACACGCTGGAAGGCTCGATCATTTTGGATGGTTGTTAAAGATTTTTCTGTTTTGTCACTTCTCAGCAGGCTAACCTGCCTGTTTATTTTGCATGTTAGAAGTATTCTTTCACTTCTGTGGAGTTACACCGCACCCAAGTCGCGCTTCTCAAAGCGATCGAACGCGATGAGCAAAAACCCTATCGAGAGCGCAAAACTGAGCGCCAGATAAAACGGCTGCACGACGGAATCCAGCACCTCCGTATTCAAAAAATAGCGAAACGGAGTCAGGAGCCGAAGTAATCCGGGCTTATCCAGAAGGTCATACACCACCGCGAGCGCATAGGTAAACAAAACGGCAAGGTTTCCCGCGCGCGCGCCTCTTTCCGAAACGCGCATGCTCGCCGCAAACATCGCAGCGATCGAGAAAAACACCAGCTCCAGCGCCCACATCGCGCCCGCGAAACGCAGATACAGCCCGAGATAATCCACATCGAGCGCCAGCTGCCGAACGGCAAGAACGGAAAAAAGCAGGCTCAAGCAGGCATAGAGCGTAAGGTATACCAGCGCCGCCAATAGTTTTCGAGATAGGATAAACGAGCGCGATCTCGGCTTGGTAAACAAAAACTCATAGGTCTTATCCACGCTCTCGCGCGAGACCGCATTGCTGCCCAGATGCGCCGCGTACACCGCGGCGAGTACGAAAACATACTGCATCAGAACCGCGTAGAACCCGCCGAACTGCGAAATGTCCACGTTCGCCATCCCCATCGCGACAACGACGATGCGCGGAAACTTGTTGATCAGTTCCGTCATAAACTGCCCGTCCGCCATCGCCGCGCTGGATTTGACAATCCCCGCGAAGATGAAGATAAACAATCCAAGCGTCCAGAACAGGAAGGGTTTCAACCCCGATTTCAATTCCTTGCGAAAGAGATTCATATTCGTCTCCTCCTTAAAGCGCCGGAATATCCGCGCGCGTATAGCGCAGATAGGCCGCAAGCATAAGCCCGAGTGTAAGCGCCGCGCCGATGAGCGCGTATTTCGCCTCAAACGTGCCGTCGAAAAAAGCCTTTGCCGTATCGTAATATTTGTACGGCGTGATGTAGCGCAGTTTCTCTTCTTCCAGCAGGCTATAGAGCGCACTGAGCAAAAAGCCGGCAAAACCGATCGCCGTCGCCAAACCGGAGACCGAGCGAACCCTTCTTGCGAAAACAGCAATGGCGGCCCCGATGGAAAGAAACAGCAGTTCCGTCCATAGCAACGAGGAAGCGGCCAGCAACGCGTGTCCCAGCAGCAGCGGCGCGGGCGCATACGCGCGGTAGAACGCGAGCGATTCGGCAATGAATAGCAGATTTGACGCCAGCAACAGCGCCAGCGCCGCGAGCAGTTTCTCCGCGAAGAGACGGCTTCTTGCGCGCGGTTTGGTCAAAAGAAAGTCCATGCATTTCTCGCGTTTTTCGCGGGAGAAGAGGTTGAGTCCCAACCCGGACGCCATGATCGCACCGAATAGCGAGAAATATAAGAATCCAAATGAATAGAAACCGCCAAAGCTGAAGAGATTGTCCATTTGCAGCCCGAACGCCGCGGCAAACGCGGGCGGAAAGTTTGCGAGCATATTCTCAACGCCCGCCCGACTCTCCAGAAAAGCCGGCAGCGCGCCCGTGATCAGTCCCGCAAGCAGGCCGGTCATAACGAGCGTCCATACCGCAACGCCAACCCAGGTGCGGCGCAACTCGAATCGGAAGACGTTCATTTTTCCGCCTCCCCGTCCTCATAGTAATGCAGAAATATTTCTTCCAGTTCCGGCTCGCTGATATCGGCGTTGACGAGCGGCAAGTTTGCGAGCGTTTTCAGCAACGGGCTGATTTCGCCATTATAAAGAAAACTCGTCTGTAGCCCATCCTGCGCAATCTGTCCTGCACCCGCGAGGGAAAAACTTTCCACCGGTTTTTCCGCAGTGAAGCTGACTTTTTTGTAGGAATTCTTGCGCAGCTCTTCGATGCTCCTGAGGTCTACGATACGCCCTTCCTTGATGATCGCTACGCGGTTACAGATGCGCTGTACCTCGCCAAGGATATGCGAGGAAAAGAGCACCGTTGCGCCACGCTCGTTTTCGCGCTGGATGAGGTCGAAAAACGTTCGCTGCATCAGCGGGTCGAGTCCGCTCGTCGGTTCGTCGAGAATGATCAACCGCGGAGAATGCAGAAGTCCCTGCACGATGCCAACCTTTTTCTTGTTGCCGAGGCTCATGTCCTCAATTTTTTTGTTCAGGTCGAGCGAAAGCGCGTCTGCAAGATCGGTAATGCGCTTTGAGCAATCTTTTTTGTAAAAGCTCGCAGAGTAGCGCAGCTGGTCGATGGCGCGCATGTTGTCGTAATAAAACACCTCGCCGGGCAGATAGCCCACCTCGGAGAGAATCTTCACCTTGTCTTTTTCGCAATCCATGCCGAAGATTGTCGCCGTACCGCCGGATTTTTTGATCAGACCCAGCAGCGTGCGAATCGTGGTGGATTTGCCCGCGCCGTTCGGGCCGATAAAGCCGAAGATTTCGCCTTCTTCCACCGCGAGGTCAACGTCCACAATACCGCGCGCTTTGCCGTAAAATTTTGTGAGTTTCCGGGTTTCGATCGCGTAGCTCATTTGAGATTTACCCCCAATCCTTATTCACCAAATTCGTGATTCATTCGTGTTCCAACAGTTGTATCACAACGCCGCGAATGAGAACCCGCAGCGTGTCGTCGAAGATATCCGGCCCGATTTCGTCTTTGTACAGTATTGATAAAAATATGCTCCGCAACGCCGCGCTGAATACCTCCGCGCGCTTTGTCTGCATCCCCGGCAACATGCAGAGCAGTTGTTCCACCGCGGATTGATCGTGCGCCGCGTGCATTTGAGAGAGCTCCGGCGGAAGCGAACGCATGAAATACTCCAACTCACCGTTTTGCATCACCCGCGGTATGAACGACTCATCCAGCTTCCGATAGAGCCGAACGATGATATCGCTTAGCGTATCTACGGTTGGGCTTGTTTGCAATTTCGCAATCTCACGGAGCAATTGGGACTGTATTTCGTCGTTAAACTCCAATATCACGTCAAACAGCAGCCGTTCTTTGGATTCGTAAAACAGGTAAAATGTGCCCTTTGGGATTCCGACGCGCTTGACCAGCTCGTCGATCGTCGTTTTGCGGATTCCATATATCGCAAGACAAGCCTTCGCCTCCGTTTTCAACCGCTCGGCAATATACGCGCGCTCGCCTTCTGATAGTGTCTTTGGCATTCTCATCGCCTCTTTGTGACTATTAATTCTTTTATAGTCACAATAACTCTTTTCTCCAAAATTGTCAATCAGAAAACAAATGGCGCACAGATTTTATTCTGCGCGCCAGTATGTTACTTCTGTTCTTCTGAATCGGTCTCCTTCGTCTCAGTATCCGTCTGGTCGGATATATTGCCTATCAGCTTTTGTTCGATTGTTCCGCTGTCCGGTTGCGGTTCAACTGTGTGCTTTTTTCGTCTTTTCTTATATTTTGTCCCGCTCTGAATCGCGAGGATGGCGACCGCAGCAATGACGAGGACTATGATCACAGCCATTGCGAGGATCACAGGATCAATCGTTTCCCTTGTTGCAGTATCTTCCACGTTTTCTGGTGTTTTCGTTGCATTCGAAGACTGCGTTGCGTTCGGGTTTTGTGTAAGTACGGCCGTCGCAATCGGTCTTGGTGTTGCTTTTAACTCATTCTCTACGATGGCGTTCATCTCGCCGTCAGACATGGTCTGCAGTCGATCGCGAACCCAGCTCGCAACATCTTCGCTTTTCCATGCGTTTTGATTTGACTTCGTACAGAAGATGTTTTTCACCGTTTTGGAGCTGAGAATATCACCGATTCCCTTCGGTGGCAGCTCTTGAAAATAGACGCTGTTCGCGTGTTGAAAGCTTGATTCGCCAAAGTCGTAA
>CAYVAO010000086.1:5250-7076 GCA_964448895.1 uncultured Christensenella sp. | reverse complement strand
GGGTGGGTAAGAGAGGCGGAGCGCGGCCCGTGTAGAGCTCGGTCTGCATACGATCGTCAAAACCGTCCGTGGCGGTGTCATATTCGAGCGTTACATTGACTGCGCTCTCAATGGACTGTTTGATCGGGTCATTGGCCATTCCATCAACATCATCGATGCTGTTGCCGAATTGGGCAAAACGGATGTTGACGTTTTCACGATCCGCGTTGGTTTCAACGACGGGTTCCGTTGCGGCCGCGGCGTCGGTTGCGGTTGCATCCGGCTGGGTGGTTGCTGCCGCGGGGGTAGCTTTGCAGGCCAACGCTGTGAAGGCCAGAACTGCCACCAGAAGCAGTGCCAAGAACTTCTTCATTTTGAATTCCTCCTGTTATTTTCATCATCGCCGTCATAGGCGAAAATGTCCTTTTTTGATTCGCGTTTTGCGAAAACGAGAATACGAAACCAGACGGTGGCGAATTCCACCGACTATTTCACCATTATTCTTTGATCGCGCCGAGGGTGATACCGCTGGTGAAGTACGGCTGTAAGAACGGGTATACGATCATGATGGGCAGCATGGCGCAGATGATGGTCGCCATGCGAAGCGCCATCGGCGGCGGCAGCGTGAGCCCGATGGAGACAGCGCCGTTTCGCACCTGATTCATCATCGATTGATCGACCAGCATGCGCCGCAAGATCCAGACAAAAGGCTGCAGGTTGGTCTTGTTCGAGATGAACATCATGTAGCTGTAGTAGTCGTTCCAGTTGATGACCGCGATGAAGAGCGCGACCGCCGCCAGCATGGAGCGCGAAATCGGGATGATGACGCGGAAGAATACGCCGACTTCGGTGCAGCCGTCGATCAACGCCGCCTCCTCCAATTCCTTTGGTACGGAATAGGAGAAATAGTTGCGCATGATGACGAAGTAGACGATGTTGAGTCCGCTCGGTAACACCATGACCCAGAAGGTACGCAATAGACCGAGGTCTTTGTAAAGCATGTACTGTGGAATGAGTCCGCCGGTGAAGAAGAGCACAAACACGACGAGCGCGTTGATGACCTTCATTCCTTTGACATGGCTCTTGCTGCAGGCGTACGCCATCGTGGAGGTGATCAGCATGCTCAAGGTCGTGGCGAGCACGGTCTTGGCGACCGAGATCCACATGCTGTTGGTAAACGCCTTGGTGCTGAAGATCGCCTTATAGTATTGCAGGTCGATTCCGCCCAGCGGCAGAAGCATCAATCCGCCTTTGACATACTCTTCATACGGCGTGATCGAGCTGATCAACACATACCACATAGGGTAAACGCAGATGATTGCAAAGAGGATGCAGAAGGCGTATACGAAGACGTCGTAGAAGTTAAAACCAACCCTGCCCAGCATGGTGGTGCGGTAACCCGCAAATTTTTGATTGAATCGACTCATCTTATAGCCTCCTTTCTTACAGAATGCCCTGTACGTCGAGCTTGTTGACAAACTTGTTGGCGATGAGCACTACGATAAGGCCCATTGCGTTGAGCAGGAAGTTGGTCGCGGTGGAAAGCTCAAAGTTTGTTCCGCTTCCGCCGAGGCTGATGCGATAAATATAGGTAGAGAGCACATCGCCCGTGGAGAGCACGTAGTTGTTGTAGAGGTTGTAAACCTGATCGAAGTTGCTCACGAACAGGCCCGCCAGCTGCAGGATCAGCATGATGGCGATGGAAGGCATGATACGCGGAATCGTGATATGAAACATCATATCCTTGCGGTTTGCGCCGTCGATGGCCGCGCTCTCATACAGCGTCGGGTTGATGCCCGCGAGCGCCGCGAGATAGACGATCGTGGAATAACCGGAGGTCTTGATGA
>CAYVAO010000086.1:0-5240 GCA_964448895.1 uncultured Christensenella sp. | reverse complement strand
CGCACCATCCTGGACCAGCGCCGGTCGCTGGAGAAAAGCGAGCGGTGTGCCGCCGAGCTTTACGATCACCTGGTTGACGACGCCGCCGAGGTCCGCCGTGGAGGGATACTCCAAAAAGACCTGAACGAGACCCGCAAAGATGACCCAGGAGAGGAAGTATGGCAGGTAGACCGACGTCTGCACAATGCTCTTGACGCGCTTTAAGCGCATCTCGTTGATCATCAGCGCGAGGAACACGGAGAAGGTGAATCCGAACACGAGATTGTACACGTTGATGATGAGCGTGTTTTTAAACGCGCGAACGAAGTTCGGATCCGCGATCATCTCTCTAAAGTGATCGAGTCCGACCCAGGGACTGCCAAGTACGCCAAGACGCGGGGAATAATCTTTGAATGCGAGCGTGATGCCGTACATCGGCGCGTAATCAAAAACAAGCAAAAACCAAAGTCCCGGCAGTACCAGCATATAAAGAAACCAGTATTTCTTTATATAGCGATACATGCGGGTGAAGAATGAAGCGCCAAGCGGTGTGTTGTTTGCGCTTGCCCTGCGCTTGCCGATTGCTCGTGAGGGCGAGCCGTTTCGATCCATCAATAGGCCCCCTAAATTATATTAGTTAATATTAGTAGTTTGGTTCCCGGTTGATTTTGTGTGTTAATTCGGTAAAAGATCGTCTTTGATCTGCGTTAATTTTGAATGGAGCTGTAAAAATGCCATTTTCTTGCCCCTTTTCTACAGGCATCATACTAAATAAAATCATATAAGTCAATATTACTTCGAAAATAGTAGTTAACTAATTCATAATTTGTGTTAGAATAATAGCGGTATTAGTTGCTAATAAAAGCTAATATTAATTAGAAACGATATACGTTTGATCAATCATCACACATACACCGATGGAAAGCAGAGGAAAAGAGAATCCATGACAAAGAAAATCGGCTTTATCGGATACGGTCTTCGCTCCCGCACCATGATGAAGGCGTTTGCGGCAATCGAGGCGGACATCCGCGTTTCCGCAATTGTCGATCCGCGCGCGGAGCAGATTCGCGTTGAGACGGCGGACGATACGAGATTTCAAGATACGATATATGTAGAAAGCGCCGAAGCGCTGCTGAATATGGATGCGCTGGACGGGGTCTTCATCGGTACGCGCTGCTCGCTGCATGCTGATCTCGCCTCAAAAGTGCTCGCAAGCGACATTCCGCTCTATTTGGAAAAACCGGTTTGCATCAGCGAGGAGCAATACGCGCGACTAAACGCCGCAGCAAGCGGAAAGACCGACCGCGCCGTGGTATCGTTTCCGCTTCGCGTGTCCCCGCTGGTTCGCGAGATGAAGCGCATTGTGGACAGCGGCCTACTCGGCAAGCTCACCATGGTGCAGGCGATCAACAACGTGCCCTACGGCAGCGTGTATTATCATAGTTGGTATCGCGATCCGAAGGAGACCGGCGGCTTGTTTTTGCAGAAAGCGACGCACGATATGGATTACATTTCATATTTAACTGGCGAAGTGCCGGTGGACGCGTTTGCCCGCACGGCAAAGCTCTATTATAAAGGAGACAAAACCGCGGGGTTGCATTGCCCGGATTGCGCGGAATACTTGATCTGCCGCGAATCGAGCTATGTGGTCAAGCATATCTTAAAAGAAGAAGTCACGGGAGACGCCTGCTGCTTTGCGGTCGATACAGGCAACGAGGACGGAGCTTCCGCAATCTTTACGCTGCCCGGCGGCGCGATCGTTTCCTATAATCAAAACTTCGTGGCGAAAAAAGGCGCGGCGCGGCGCGGCTGTCGTCTGATCGGCACCGACGCGAGCGTTGAATTTGATTTTTACACGGGTGAAATCCGCGAGGATCGATATGACATGCCGCAGACGGTGACCCACGTGTTCCAGAGCGGCGCGCACTCGCACTTTGGCGGAGACGAAGCGCTCGCGCTGGAGTTTATGGGACTCATGAACGGCAAAAAGCCGGAATCCGACCTGCGGGCTGGGCTCAACAGCGCGGCGGTCTGCCTCGCTGCCAAGCGCAGCAGCGAGAGTGGGCGTTTGGAAGCGGTACGGTTATAATAGAAGAAGTGTGAGGCAACGAAACACACAATTTGAGAAACGGATGAGTGAATACCGATGATGCAAGCGCAGCGAACAATCTATCTTCCCAACACCGAGGGCAGCATCCTCACCTTTGACGTAGGCACAAGCGCGCTCAAAGCCGCGCTGTTTACGCGGGAACTGGAGCTGGTTTCGCTTGCATCCGTCGCGTATCAGGCGCGCGCGGAGGGCGAGCGGGTTGAGATGGAGCCGGGGGACTACCTCGGCGCGATGCGGGAATGCGTCGTATCTCTCGGCATGCCGCGAAAGCTTTCCGCCATCGGCATCACGACGCAGGGCGAGACGCTGATTCCCGTGGGAACGGCGGGCGAACCGCTGCGCCGCGCGATCGTTTGGCTGGACGCGCGGGCGGAGCGCGAAGCGGAAGAGATTTCGCGCGCGCTCGACGCGGATGTGTTTTATCAAACCACGGGTTTGCCGGAGATCAACGGCGCGCTGCCGCTGAGTAAAGCGCTCTGGCTGAGGCAAAACGAGCCGGAGGTTTTTTCGCAGACGCACCAGCTGCTGTTGCTGGAGGATTATATTCGTTTGTTCTTAACGGGCGAGAGCGCGACGCACGCGAGCCTCGCCACCAGTACCGGTTGGCTCGACGTGAACTCGGGCGACTATTGGCAGGCGGCCCTGGACGCGGCGGGGATTTCCCGCACGCTGCTGCCGCAGATCGTTCCTTCCGGAACCGATGCGGGAAGCCTGACCACGCAAGCCGCGCGGTATCTGGGCCTTCGCGCGGGAACCCCGGTGTTTACGGGCGCGATGGATCAAACAGCGGCGGTGCTCGCGCTCGCAACACGCGAAAATGTTGCCGTGGAGACGCTTGGCACCGCGCATGTGGTCGCCGCCGCGACGGAGCATCCGGTCTTTGATCCGACCAAGCGGGTGACGATCTATCGCCACGCGTTGGATGGAAAGTTTGTCTGCCTGCCGATCGGCAACACGGGCGGCATGGCGCTGACGTGGTTCTTGCGCGAATTCGGTCTGCGCGGGGAGGATTATGCGAGCCTCGACCGCCTTGCGGAAAACGCTGTGCCCGGTTGCAACGGAGTCACTTTTTTGCCGTATCTATGCGGCTGCGTCAATCCGGAGCCGATTCGCAACGCGCGCGCGGGCTTCTTCGGCGCAGGCCTTAGCAGCACGCGGGCGGAGTTTGTGCGCGCGTTATTGGAGTCCGCGGGCTATGAACTCCGGCTGTTTTTAGAATTATTACGGGAGCAGGGGTGCCAAACCGACACCGTCTGCGCCATCGGCGGAGGAGCAAAGAGCGCGCTCTGGACGCAGATGCGCGCCGATATTACCGCGCGGGAACTCATCGTGCCCGCCGTAACGGAGGCGGCCTCCGCGGGAGCGGCGCTGCTTGCCGCCTGGGGCGCGGGCGTGATTCCGAGAGGAACCTATCCCGCGGCGCTCATGCGGGAGCGGGCCATTTTGCACCCGAACGACGAGACAAGAGCTGCCTACGAGGCTGGCTATCGCAGATTTCGGGCGATGTTTGAGGCGCTCAAGAGCGTATATGACAAGGAGGCGTGTTTTTCATGAAACAACAGACACAGGAGAAACGAACGTTGCCGCAAATCGGCGTACTCGCGCTGATGCTGGAGGCATATGAGCCGATCTTTCCCGGTATTATTGCGCAGCAGACGGCATATGTGAAAGAAGTCCTTTCTTCGTTAGGTAACGCGGCTGCGTTTTCGTTTGAATCGCTTGCGCTCAACCGCGCGGATATCGAGCGGCTCACGGCGCAGTATAACCGCGAAGGACTCGACGGCATCCTGATTTTGCTGTGCAGCTATTCGCAGGGACAGTACCTCGTCCGCGCGATGCAGGATAACCGCCTGCCGCTCGCGCTCGCGCTGATTCAGCCGGACGAAACGGTCGGCGACGATTTTGAGGAGCTGGAGTTGACGGTCAATCAGGGTATCCACGGCTCGCAGGACAACGCAAACGCGCTGTTGCGCGCGGGGATTCCCTGCGCTTACTATGCGGGCAGCCGGTTCGACGGCAAGCTCAACGCATTTGTTGCGGATTTCGGCGCGGCGGCGCAAACCGTGCGCCGGATGCGGAGCATGCGCATCGGCATCATCGGCAAGCTTGCCGGCATGGGCGACGTGGTGACGGACGACATGGCGGTCTACCGAAAACTTGGGCCGGAATTCATCTATGATTCGATCGGTACCGTGACGAAGTGCGTCGAACAGGTTTCCCGGCGGGAGATCGACGAGCGGGTCGCGCTCGAACGGGAATTGTTTACCGTCGATCCACAGATGCCGCCGGAGCGACACGCATATGCCGTGAAGCTCTATCTGGGACTCAAACGATACGTGGAAGAAAACGGATACGCGGGGTATACCGCGCACTTTGAAGAGTTTGGTGCGGACGGGCGCTACACCCAACTGCCGCTGCTTGCGGCGAGCAATTTGCTTGCCGATGGTTACGGCTACGCTGCGGAAGGCGACGCAAGCTGCGCCGCAATGGTAGCAGCCATGCACACGCTCTGCGGACAGGCGAACTTCTCCGAGATGTACATGATGGCCCTCAAGCGGAACGCGCTCTTGCTCTGCCACGCGGGCGAGGGCAACTGGAAGACCTGCCGCAAGGATCAAAAGCCGTTTTTGATGGATCGCGTGTTCAATGAAGGCGGACTCAGTAACCCGCCGACGCCGATCTTTGCGCCGGATGCGGGCAGGGCGAGCCTCATCAGCATCGTACACCTCGGCGGCGAGCGCTTCCGCCTCGTTGTGTCGCACGGCACGCTGCCGGAGCAGCCGAAACTAAACAAGATCGATATGCCGTATATCTTCTTCCAGCCGGATTCCGGCGCGGCGACACTGGCGAGAAGCTGGTTGGAGGCGGGCGGTACGCATCACGAGACGGTGGTCTATGGCGAGTACCGCGCGCGCATCCGGCTCCTGGCGCAACTGCTTGGCATCGAATATTTGGAGCTGTAATTCTGAAAACGACTTGGAAATGTCTAGAAATAGACGACCATTTATTACGGAGAGCGCGAGTGGCACGGGCGGATGATATCCGCCCCTACACGCGCAAGAGATAATCTCAGCATAGATCGGATCAAACAGTTTCACGATTCGGAATTGCCCGCACGGGCTGATGTAGGGGCGGATATCATCCGCCCGCA
>CAYVAO010000085.1:841-7099 GCA_964448895.1 uncultured Christensenella sp. | reverse complement strand
GCAGTACGACCGAATCTCTGGTAGACGCAGACCCGCCGCCACCGCCGCCGCCCGGATAAGTGTTGTATCCGTAACCGCCGCCGCCACCACCGCCGGCGAGGAAGAGATCGATTCGAATGTTTTTTTTCGGCGTAAACGTACCGCTTGTGAGAAATTTGATTCGATAGAATGATTTTCCGTTCACACTTCCTTCGTCAATCCACGTGTACGATCCCGTATACGTGAAATCCGTAGAAGTAAACAGATAATCACCTCCCGTTACCATAAGAGATTTTCGAATCAAGCGCATACGAGCCACCAGGTGTTTGATCCAACTTTAACCACCGTCGCCGCTCCGCCGGCAACAGAAACCGAAGTCACACCGTTGTAAACCTGCCAGTTTGTTCCGCTTTCTTTCGTAAAAGACAATGCACCTGATCCCCAGCGGATGAAATTAAACGTTGTTCCGATCGGAAAGTCATAGGTTGCATCAGCCGGCATGGTAACAATGATCTCAGACGAACTGTTTGCAAGCAAGATTGCTTCGAGATCGCCCGCTGAAAGAGTGAAACTCGCGTGTTTCTCAATGAGCGGAGATCGGGCTTGGGATTGCGAAACAATACCATTGCTTAAGCTCGCCGCGCCAATTGCGCCGGGCGTGATCGCGTCCTCACCTCCGGTTGCGTGCCGCGCGGCATGGGGGATTGGAGTCACGGGGTCGCTGCCGCCCTGCTGGTGCTGGGCGGCGTGGCTTGCGGGCGCCGCGTCGACGTCTCCCGGAGTGGAGGGAAGCGTTGGCTTGTTTCGAATAAACGCGTCTTGCGCCGCGTCCGCCTCGTTCCAGTCCGCCTGCACATTCATCTCTCCGATGTCCGTGTTGATCCGTTCCGCGGCGGAGAGCGCGGTTGCTGCGGCTTCGTTTGCCACGCGCGCGGCTTCGATCAGCGGGGGATAGGCGGTGTTTGCACGAATGATGTCGCCGCTGATGAGCGACTTGCGGCAGCGAAAGTCAAAGCGCGTGCTGGTGACGAGAATCTTGTTGCTTTCTCCGCTGTAGATCTGCACGTCCGCGCTGACGTTGCCCGCGCCGTATGCGGTTGGCAGCAGCGTAATGGCAAACGTGCCGGTCTGCGCGGTCTTCTCGATGCCGCTGGTCTGGTCCTGCATCGCGAATCCGTTGCTGGACGCAAAGGCGACATGAATATCGCAGCCGGAGAGATCCATCGCGTCTCCGTTGTTGAGCAGCGTTACGTGCAAAATGTTTCCCGTGTCGCCTTCCACCACCTCAAACGGGCGAAACGGCAATGTTCGCATCATATCCAGCGTGATGTAGAAATCTTTGGTTTGCATAATTACCTCCTGTGAATCAATGTTGCGGGGTATCCATAGGTAAGTATCACGCACAAAAGCAGCGAATAATTATCGTAATTTGCAAAAGTGGAAATTATAATAACGTAAAAGACAAAAAAACGAACGCCGTGCAGAAAACGGCGTTCGCTTTGTCGTCGCATGGCGACGACGGAGTGAGGAAGACTAGGGTTTTTTCGCTGAATACGGGCGGAGCAGAGCCATCCGTATGCGAACGTTGTTAGGGAAAAACTGTATCTTAGAAATCAACCTCGGTGTCGTAATAGCAAGCCTTGAGCAGCTTTTCCATCACGGCCGGTGTGATTGCGCGCGGGTTGGAACCGGTGCAAGCGTCGCCAACGGCAAGCTCGGCGACTTTCGGCAGCTTTTCGAGGAATTCCTTCTCGTCGATGATGCCGCCTTCGTAATCGCGGATGCAATCGGGGATATCCAGCGCCTTGTTCATGGCGCGGATGTGCTTGACCAGCGCTTCCGCATTGGGCGCGAGGCCGAGATGCGCCGCGATCTCGCCGTAACGCTTTGCCGCGGCGGGGTCTTTCGCGTTGTACTGAATCACCTTGGGCAGATACATCGCGTTTGCGCAGCCGTGGACGATGTGTCCGCCGCTGTAAGCAGCGCCCGTCTTGTGCGCCATGGAGTGGACGATGCCGAGCAGCGCGTTGGAGAACGCCATGCCTGCGAGGCACTGGGCGTTGTGCATGCTGGCGCGTGCTTCCATATCGCCGTTGAAGGACGGGATCAGATATTCGCTGACCATCTTGATGGCGTGCAGCGCGAGCGGATCGGTATAATCGCAATGCAGCGTGGAAACATATGCTTCAATCGCGTGGGTCATCGCGTCCATACCGGTGTGCGCGGTGAGCTTCTTCGGCATGGTCTCCGCAAGCTCCGGATCAACGATGGCCACGTCCGGCGTGATGTTGAAGTCCGCCAGCGGGTACTTGACGCCTTTTTGATAGTCCGTGATGACGGAGAACGCGGTTACCTCGGTCGCCGTGCCGGAGGTGGAGGGAATCGCGCAGAAATGCGCCTTGGTGCGCAGTTTCGGGAAGTTAAACGGAATGCAGAGCGACTCAAACGTCACGTCGGGATATTCATAAAACGCCCACATGGCCTTTGCCGCGTCGATGGGCGAGCCGCCGCCGATGGAGACAATCCAGTCCGGCTGGAACTTGCGCATGGCTTCCGCGCCGCGCATGACGGTCTCGACGGAAGGATCCGGCTCGACGCCTTCAAAGAGCTGAACTTCCATGCCCGCTTCACGCAGGTAGGCTTCCACGCGATCGAGAAAACCAAAGCGCTTCATGGAGCCGCCGCCAACGACGACGATCGCCCGTTTACCGGTGAGAGTCTTGAGCGCTTCGAGCGCACCTTTTCCATGATAAAGATCACGGGGTAGAGTAAAACGTGACATATGCATTCTCCTTTATATCAGTAGTTGAATATCGGTATTTGTCAATCGATAATATAGCATCGAATAATAGAGATGTCAACCCCGTTTTGAAAATTCTCGCGAAAAATATTCTGTTTGTGTGATTTGCTTTTGAGAAGCAGAATTGATTGCTCATCCGCAAGATAAAACAAAAAAAAGCACCCCGAAGGGTGCGGAAGAAACACGGGAATCGAAATCTTATTTTTTGGAGCCGAGACGCTCGGAGAGATGCTTGGAGAGCAGCGCAAGGGAAGCAGCCATGTTTTCGTTTTGCACGAGAATGCCTTCCGGCGTGTTCAGATGCATCGGCGCAAAGTTCCAAATCGCGAGCACGCCGCTTTCGACCAGCGCGTCGCAAACGCTCTGCGCCTGGGAAGCGGGCACGGTGATGATGCCGATGTGGATGTTCATATTGCGGCAAATGCTGGAAAGCTTGCTCATCGGCAGCACTTGCTTGCCGGAGATTTCGCCGCCGCTGAGGTTGGGGTCTACGTCAAACGCCGCAACGATGCTGAGGCCGTACGCCTCAAACCCGCGGTAGGATAGCAGCGCGCGGCCTAAGCTGCCCGCGCCGACGAGCACTGCGTCGTTGGAGTTATCGTACCCCAGCGTGCGCTCGATGGCGGCGATGAGCTCGTTGGTTTGAAAGCCGGTCTTCGGCTTGCCCGCGGTGTCGCTCACTGCGGCAAAATCTTTGCGCACCTGCACCTCGTTGAGGCCGAGCTGGGCCGCTACGGTTGGCGCGGAAATGATCTCGGCGCCGGTATCACGCGCGGCTCTGAGTGCTTGCAGATAATACGGCATGCGCTGAAGCGCCTGCTTGGAGATGGATACGGGGGTGTGTTTTTCCATGGCGAACCTCCGAAAAACGATATCGATATTATAATACTGCTATTGCGTGTCTGTCAATGGATCGATACGACATTGCTCATACATACAAGAAGATCTAACAATATACTTTCCTATTATCATATCACAAAACACTACCTTATGACCAGTGCGGTTTTTTTGATGCGCGTTATATGAAAAACGCGCGGGCTAATCATACAGCGCAAAGCGGAGAGAAAAGCAACAAATCGAGAAATCCCCGCGGTTCGCGGGGATAGTAAGAACGAAAATCAGAAGTGCTTCAGCCGTGGTGTCTGGTTCCGGATGCCGCCTGCTGATGTGTGGAACGGTATTTTCGGGGACTCACGAGCAGCTCCTGCCGAAACACCTTGGCAAAATAGCTCGGGCTGTTGAACCCGGTTGCAAAGCAGATATCCGAAATGCTCATATCCGAACCGGAGAGCATCCCAGCCGCCGCGCGTATGCGATACTGCAATAAGTAGTCGATCGGCGAGGAGTCCAGCACCTTGCGAAAGCACCGGTAACACTCGCTCTCGCTGATGGCGGAAGCCGCGGCAATCTGCGAAACGGTCAGCGGCTCCGCGTAGTGCTCGTGAATATAAGCCAGCATTTGCTTGATGCGTACGCCGTCCTTATTCTGCACCAGATCGGTGTCGCAAACGCGATCCTGCATGTTTTCCAGTATCGCGAGCAGCATCTGCATCAGCGCCACCTGCACAAGGATTTCATAGCCGTAGCGATCGCTGATAAACGCCTCAAACGCCTCAACAAAGCGCTGAATCGCCGTCTTTTGCCAGGGTACGTCGCTTTTTAGCAATACCTCCGTCAAGGTGGCGCAGCGGATCAGCGGGGCAATATAGCGCTGCTGAATGATGCTCTGCGGAAAGCTCGAAACCAACTCCGGCATAAAAAGTAAACTGTTGATCCGGCAGGGCGTGTTCCGCTGCCCGCGCTTGAGCTTGTGCAGCACGTTGCTGTTGACAAAGAGCACGTCGCCCGCGTGCAGCAGGTATTCTGTTTCGCCACAGAGCACGAGCGTGTCGCCCTCGGCGGCGAGAATGACCTCCAGCTCCTCGTGCCAGTGCCAGGGAATGTTGCCGACGAGGTATTCGCCGGGGTCTTCATCGTAACCCGCGCAGGGAAAAATCGGCGTACCGTGCTTGGTCAGCTCGTGTAAATCGGGCGCGACGGCGATATCAAGTAACTGAAGTGCTTTCATACGGTGACTCTCTTCTCAATTGATTCGGGTGTAAAAACTTTTCTTTTTGTGGCGTGTTTTACAATGCAACTCGCTTGCTTGATAACGGAGAATTGTTTTATTAATCAGCTACATTATACGAATATAGAGCCGTAATAGCAAGAATAATAATAGTCGATTTTCTTATGCAAACATAAAAATACCGCCGGAGAACATCCGGCGGTATGGAACGCGAAGTCTATACCATGATCTCTTGCAACGGCTTGCTATCCGGCACGGGATGCCCCGTGAGAAAGCGCTCCGTCTGCTCGATCGAGCGGCCGATGTGCCGCCTGGGATCAAGCTCCTGCTGAATCTCTTCCAGATTGAGCGGAAACGCGGGGTCTCCGCCCAGTCGCTCGGCAAGGTCGTTGCCTTCGCCGGAAGATAGCTTTTCTTTCGCCGCGAGGGAGTGCGTGCGGATGATCTCGTGCAGCGTCTGCCGATCTCCGCCGCGCTTGACCGCCGCCATCAGCAGATTTTCCGTCGCGAGAAACGGCAGCGCGTCGCCAAGAATCTTTGCGTTCGCCTTTTCGTGCACGATGATACCGGAGCAGATGTTCGCCATGAGGCGTAGCACCGCGTCGGTCGCGAGAAACGCCTCCGGCAGCGAGAGCCTGCGGTTGGCGGAGTCGTCCAGCGTGCGCTCCAGCCACTGTGTGCTCGCGGTGAGCGGCGCATTCAGCGCGGTCGCCATCACGAAGCGGGAGAGCGAGCAGATGCGTTCACTTCGCATGGGGTTTTGCTTATACGCCATTGCGGAGGAGCCGATCTGCTTGCTTTCGAACGGTTCGGATAGGATGCCGTCGTGCTGAAGTAGACGCATATCGTCGCCAAACTTATACGCGCTCTGCGCGATTGAGGAGAGCACATTCAGCACTCTGCTGTCGAGCTTGCGCGGATAGGTCTGCCCGCTGACGTCGTAGCAGCGATCAAAGCCAAAGTCCGCGGCAATCTGCTCGTTTAGCGCGTCGATCTTCTTTGTATCTCCTGCAAAGAGCGAGACAAAGCTCGCCTCGGTACCCGTAGCGCCTCGGCAGCCCAGAAAGCGGATCGCGGAAAGCGCATCTTCCAGCTCTTCCAGATCCAGCCAGAGGTCTTGCAGCCAGAGACAGGCACGTCGCCCGACGGTGCCAGGCTGCGCACTCTGAAAATGCGTATAACCCACGGTGGGCACTGCCTTGGTGCGCTCCGCAAAGTCGGAGAGCGGCTTGAGCACCGCATACATGCTGTTGCGGATGCTCTTGAGCGCATCTCTAAGGATGATCAAGTCCGCGTTGTCGGTCACATAGCAGCTCGTCGCGCCCAGATGGATGATGCCCGCGGCCTTCGGGCAAACCAGCCCGTAGGCGTAGACATGCGCCATCACGTCGTGCCGCACCTCGGCTTCTCG
>CAYVAO010000085.1:0-831 GCA_964448895.1 uncultured Christensenella sp. | reverse complement strand
CTTCTCGTTTTGCCACCACATCATAGTCGATGTCGTCCGTGTGCGCCGCGAGTTCGTCCACCTGCTCTTGTGAAACGGGCAGCCCCAGCGCGTGCTCCGCGCGGGCGAGGCTCACCCAGAGCTTTCGCCAGGTGGAATAGCGCATATCCGGCGAGAACAACCGCTGCATCTCGCTGGAAGCATAGCGGCTGTTCAGCGGGGTTTCGTATTGATCCCGCATGCGCCTTACCTCCGGATGATTTCGTCGCGCGCGGCGCCGACGGAGATGTTCGTAATCGGGCAGCCGATGTTCTTTTCAATATAGAGGATGTAGTCCTGCGCGGCTTTGGGCAGCTCGTCAAACGTGCGGCAGTTGGAAACGTCGCACTGCCAGCCGGGCATGTACTCGATCACGGGCTTTGCCGCGCCAATCGCGGCGGGGAAGGGGAAATCGTCCGTCTTCACGCCGTTTAGCTCATACTGCACGCAGATCGGAATCTGCTCCATGTAGGAGAGAATGTCGATCTTGGTGAGCGCGACTTCGGTTGCGCCCTGCATGGCGACGCCGTAGCGGGTCGCGACGATGTCCATCGGCCCAACGCGGCGGGGACGACCCGTTGCCGCGCCGTATTCCGCGCCCGCTTCGCGCAGGCGGGATGCCTCTTCGCCGAACCATTCCGCCGTGAACGGGCCTTCGCCAACGCAGGTGGAGTAGGCTTTCACCACGCCGACCACGCTGTCGATCTTTGTGCCCGGCATGCCCGCGCCAATGGGCGCATAGGCAGCCAGCGGTGCGGAGCTGGAGGTATAGGGGAAGATGCCAAAGTCGAGATCGCGCAAAACGCCGAGCTG
>CAYVAO010000084.1:0-7167 GCA_964448895.1 uncultured Christensenella sp. | reverse complement strand
CGCAACCCTCCGCGCCGCGCCGGAAACCGCGGCAAGGAGGCCGACGCTCCCCGCGTTTGCCACGGAGATTCCCTGGCCGTAGCGAATCAGCGTTACAAGAACGCCGAGCAAGATAAAGGTCATGAGCGCAAGTCCCGTCAACTTGCGCTTCATGCGAAAATAGTTGTACTGAATGTTGTCGCGCTTTGTGATCGTGAATTTGCCGGAAAACGACATAATACTCCCTCTGAACAACGTGCAACGAATAAGCGTTACGGTTTATGCTTGCTTGATCTTCAACTTGTTCGCCTCGACGTTTTTCAACAGAAGCGAGCGAAATCCCGATATTTCTTCCTCGTTGGTAAACTGATCCTTCGGCAGTACGTTTGCGTGCGAGTCGGTGATGAACACATAAAACGCATTTGCTGTTTCGCGGACGGCAACGATGCGATTCCAGGGCAGATCGGAATCCCCGCGATCACTCGTTGCATGGATGCCGGTTTTATCGGTGGTAAACGTAACGGTAAAATCCGTCAGTTTCTTTTGTTTATAAAAGCTGTTGATGCGCAGAATCGTGGTAATGATGTTGATCGCGACCAGAATCACCGTGCCCAGCAACGCCATGGCAAAGGCATTCAACAGCGCGCCGGATAGATTCGCGCTCTGCGCATAGCGCAGCAGTCCTACCATAGCCGCGATGATGACGAACACAAACGCGCTGGTCGCAATGAGTTTTTTCTGCATCAGGAAGAAATTGTAACGCAGGTTGTCTTTTTTCGTGATGGTAAACGTATGAGAAAATTGCGTCATATCAGATATGCTCCTTACTGCGGATGCAATCATTATATCGTCTGACCGAAGTACTGTCAAAGAAAGCGCAAACGGAAAATCCCCGCGGAACATATCCGCGGGGAAGGGGATTGTTTTTCCTGTCGTTAGTTTCTTTGCAGCGCTTCGATCGGTGTCATCTTGCTCGCCTTTGCGGCGGGATAACTGCCGAATGCCACGCCGATGATGACGCAGAAGAGCAGGGCCGCAACAGCCGCGCGCCACTCGATGGAGATCGTCATATCCGCAATCGCCTCAAAGATGCGCAATCCGACCGCCGATAGACCGAGTCCGATCAATCCGCCCAGGATGGAGAGCACGCATGCCTCGATGAGAAACTGCATCATGATGTGGCTCCTGCGCGCGCCGATGGCCTTGCGGATACCGATTTCGCGCGTGCGCTCCGCAACGGAGACCAACATGATGTTCATAATACCGATGCCGCCGACGAGCAGCGAAATCGCCGCGATGCCGCCGAGCATGAGGGAGAGCGTGTTCATCACGTCGTCCATGGTGTCCAGTAGTTCACTCATGTTGTAGACGGTATAGCTGTCTTCATCGCCTGTCAACAAAAGCATCTGATACTCCGCCTGTGCCTGCGCGATATCCACCGTATTGGTTGACGATGCTTTTACATAAGCGGTGGTAATCGCGGTGCTGTCCGCAATGCGTTGCGCCGTCGTCAGCGGAATGAGCACTTGATTATCGGAATCCGACCCGCTCTCAGCAAGCAGCCCTACGATGGTAAACGTATGTCCGCTCATCGTGAATGTCTTGCCGATCACATCGTAGTCTTCGAACAGATCTCCTGCAACTCCGGTGCCGATCACGGCGGTGTATGTCCGCCAGTCGAGATCCGACTGCACAATCTCGCGTCCGGATTCCATTTCACGTCCGGCGATATCCATATATTCGCCGGTGATGCCAATTGCAGAAACGCTCGTATAGGTCGATCCGCTGCGCGCGGTGCTGCTCACGGTCAGATACGGCGCCACGCCTGCGATGGCGTCAAAGTCTTCCATCGCGAGATAGTCGTCCGCATCGAGGGTAATGTCTTCGTCCGTCACGGTAACGGTCAACAGATCCGATCCCATGGACGCGATGGCACTGGTGATACTGCTTGTCGTACTCTGCGCGATGGAGACCAGTATGATCACGCTCATCACGCCGATGATGATGCCCAGCATGGTCAAAAACGAGCGCATCTTGTTCGCCAGTGTTGAGCGAACCGCGAGGCGGAGGGAATTGAAAAACATTGTCATACCAGTTCCGCCTCCTCCCAAGAGTCAAACAATCGTCCGTCGCGCACATAGACCGTGCGCTGCGCCTGGCGGGCGATCTCATCGTTATGTGTGATCAAGACAATCGTATAGCCCTCGCCTGAGAGACGATGGATCAAGCGCATGATCTCCGTTCCGCTCTTGCTGTCCAGGTTACCGGTCGGTTCATCCGCGAGAATCACGCGGGAGTTGCTCGCCAGCGCGCGGGCAATCGCCACGCGCTGCTGCTGACCGCCGGAGAGCTGACTCGGACGGTGCTGCATACGGTTGCCGAGGCCTACCTGCTCAAGCGCGGCCTTCGCGCGCTCAAGCCGCTCTTTTTGCGAGAGCTTTTGGTAGATCAGCGGTAGTTCCACGTTTTCCAGAGAGCTCATCGAGTCGAGCAGGTTAAACTGCTGAAAGACAAACCCGATTTTTTCGCTGCGAATCAGCGAGAGCTCCTTGTCCGTGCATTCCGCAATGTTCACGCCATCGAGAATATATCTGCCGGAGTCCGGCATGTCGAGGCAGCCCATCACGTTCATCAACGTCGTTTTACCGGAGCCGGAGGGCCCGCAAATTGCCACAAACTCCTTCGGTTTCACGTGTAACGAAGCATCGTCCAGCGCATGAACCGCCTCGTCACCTACATAGTAGGTCTTAAAGATGTGTTCCAGCAGCAGCATGGCACGCTCCTTTCCCACACTTTTGTGTTCGTGTTCGTTGTTGCAACATGGCGCGCTCCTTAATTGCCGCCCATTGGACCGCCGCCGCTGTTACCGCTGTTTCCGCCCATACCGCTCGGAGGCTGGAAGCTTCCGCTGTCTCCGCTGGGCATCATGCCGCCTTGCCCGCCAAAGCTAAACGTAGATGTTGTGGTGTCATCTTCCGTATATTGTGCGGTGCTGGTGCGTTCCGGCGACCAGATTACGTCGCCCGCTGCAAGACCTTCCGCCGTAATCACGATATACGAACCATCCGACATGCCCGTGGTAACGGTCAACTTCGTGAGTTTGTCCAGATCCAGCGAGCCTTCTTGCAGCATTGTCCCTGCCTGCGTTCCATCTTCTGCGAGATAAACGAAGGCGATGTCTCCCTCATACTGTACCGCGGAGACAGGCACGATCAGCGATTCTCCGCTGGTTTCTGTGATGATCTCCGCAGAAGCGCTCATGCCGGGGTATGCGCCCTCGATCGGATCGGTCGTAATCGTCGCGGTATAGCTGGTGACGTAGCTGCCGCTGCCGGCGTAGGAGATGTTGGTCACCGTGCCGTTAAACTCGCCTTCAATCGCATCCAACGTAACGGTTGCGCTCTGTCCGAGTTTTACGCTCGCAATGTCAAGCTCGTCGATGGAGAGCGCAATCGTGAATCCGCCCGTACCGGTCAACGTGCAGACCGATGTCCCGGAAGCGACCGTGTCGCCAACCTTGACGGACAACGCCGTCAGCGTGCAGTCCGTATCCGCCTTCACGGTCAGCAGCCCTTCCAGATCATCAATCTGAGTGAGCAGCTCCGCTTCCGTATTCTTCAGTGTGGTATAGGCCGCCGTAGGCGCGCCTTCCGCCAGCGTGAAAACCGTAGACCCTTTGCTGATCTTCTGGTTGTCTTTTACCGCAATGGTTGCAATCTTGCCGGAGTCCGCGCTCACCGTAACATACTCGTTCACGGTGATCGTTCCCGTTCCAAGCGTAGCGCCGTCTTCGCTCAGCACCGTTGCACTCGTACCAATCGGATAGTAGTTATCCGTAAACACGACCGTCGCGACGCCGTCTTCAATCTTTGTCACATAGCCGTCCTGCTCGTCCTCGTCAATGGATACGCTGACCGCGTCATACTGCTCCATGCCCTCCACGGCAGGGATGCTGACCTGCATTTTGCCATCGGTCGCGATCAGGCAAAGATAATCCATATCGTCCACGATACTGCCGACCTGCGCTTGAATATCCTTAATGATACCGCCCTTTGTGGCCGTCACTTTCAGGTTGGTCAACAGTTGTTTTGCGCTGGCAAGCGATGCGCGCGTGTCGCTCAGCTCGTCCTGTAGATCGCTCAGTTGGCTCTCCACGTCCGAAGAGGTCATGGTCATGACCACGTCGCCCGCTTTGATCGCGTCTCCAGGCGCAAAATTGACCGCGGTAACGGTGGATTCCGCCGTTGTGGTCACGCTCTGGCTCTCCAGCGCGGCAAGCGTGCCGCTGCCGCTGATGGTCGTGCTGATTTCACCGCTGGAAACCGCGCTGGCGCGGTAACTGAGCGTGCTGGTGTTGCCCGTATCCTGCTTTGAGAGATTCAAGACAACGATGACGCCTGCCGCAATCACCACTGCCGCCGCGCAAATAAGGATAATGTTGCGCGTTCGCTTTTGTTTCTTTTTCTTCTGCTTTGCAGCGTTAAACGATGTGTCGAAAGATTCCATAAGGTTTTATCGCCTCCAAATTCATTCGCCTATGATCATATTTGGCTGTTGTGGCATAATCATGGCATCGAAACGCTGAAATTATGTAGTATTTCGGCAACAAGCGTCTAACAACCCCTACTTTTAGCACAACGCAACAAAGCGTCGACATTATGCCAAGTTTTTGCCAAGATCGCCATATAATATGAAACAAGCAAACGAAACGAACCACGCGCATGATACGCGCGGGATCACGCAGGGAGATTTTGGAACATGAAGCGAAATTCGATTGGATCAATATGGCGTACGCTCACCGCGCTCATCATGGTTGCGCTGCTCATGAGCGTTGGTTTTGCGGGTGTCTCGCCGGATACCGTTACCGTCGCCAACGCGGAAGAGCTGAGCACGGCGCTGAGCAACGCGGCAACCAGCGGAAACACGACAATCATTTATTATGCGCCGGGTACATCCCAAATTGAGGTAAGCGGTGCTCTCAGCGTTCCCAGTAACGTTACGATTGATCTTAGCTCAAGCGGCGGAACGCTTCTTATTTCAAGCGGCGGCGCACTCAGCGTTGGCGGCGTCATCACCGGCGGCGCAATCGCGGTTTCGGGCGGAACCTTGCTGCGCGCGTTCGGCAGCAGCATCACTTCCACCATCACCACGAGCAGCGGCGGGGTTGTGCGCGGCGCGCGCGTACTCACGCTGGAGAATCTCAGCGCTACAAGCGCCGAAACCATTGTCGCGATTTCCTATTCAGGCGAAACGATTGCGGATACGAGTTCCTACATTACAGGAGCCGCGACCGGCGTGATCTACGCAAAGATGGCGGGTTCCAACTACTCTTCCTATAAAACGATCGAAACGGTCGTAACCAGCGCGGGCAACATCTTTCGCCTCGGCACCAAGTATACCGACACGCTTTCTCTTTCCTATGCGCTCACCTATGGCGGACTGACAGACGCTTCTCTCAGCACACTGAACCCGAGCAGCTACACCGCTAGCGACGCGGCAATCGAACTCACCAACCCCACCAAGGACGGATTTACCTTCGCCGGTTGGACGTGTGAGGCGCTGGGCGTAACGGTTCCGCAGGAGAAGATGGTCATTCCCGAGGGTACAACGGGTGAACTGACGTTTATCGCCATGTGGGTGGAGGCACCCGCAGGCGGCGGCGGAAAAGCCGGCGGCAGCAGCAGCGGCAGTGCCGCCGCTACAACGACTGACGACGCGGCACCGCAGCAAGAGTCAGCCGCCACGCAGGAGCAGGCGGCGACCGGTACACAGAGCACTCGCCGCACCAGCACGGCGTCGTCATCCACCAAGGTGTCCTTTTCGAGCGAACAAACAACGACAATTCCGTCCGTTGTGAGCGTCAGCGAAAAGACGTTCCCGTGGGGTTGGGTGTTCGGAGGTCTTGCCGGCTTAGGCGTTCTGGCCTATCTGGCGGCAAAGCTCGTTAACCGAAAACGGAGCTAACAAGACAGAAAAAGCGGGGGTTTGCCCCGCTTTTTTTTGATGCGATTGTGCTGGAATCCATTACTCGTGGTCGTTATCGTCCCCGGCTTATTCGTCCGATTGCGCTTCGCGCGGCTCTTGCTTCATACGCTCGGCATAGGCATGAAACGCACTCTTGCCGTCCGCTTCCCACCAGTCGTCGTAATATTCCCAGTCTCTCCAGTCTCTCTTTTCGCCTTCGGAGCTGTGATGCGGGCGTTTTCCATGTTTATGGTGTTTTTTATCGCCTTCGCCGGAACTGCTGGAGCCGCCGAAGCCGAACAAAATCTTCGCCAACAGGAAGAGGCCTAAGCCTTCCCAGAAACCGATGGTCGATAGTCCGAAGAGTTTCGGCATCAGCCAGTTCCAGAGCCACATGATGACATTGCCAAACAGCAATCCCAGCAGGAATGCGCCCGCGATGCCAAGTATGGCATAGAGGGTGTATTTCGCCCAGTTGGGCACTTTGTCCCAGTGTGTTTTCATATGATCCATAGTACTTTTCTCCTTTTCGCTCTAAAGCGTTTGTCTTGTTTTACTATTACAGTTCTGCCTCTTGCAGCAGGGTTCGCAGTGTTTTTACCGCGCGGCTCTTGCGCGAGAGCAGGGTGCCGATGGGTTCGCCCCATTCCTCAGAGAGCTCGCGGAAGGATTTTCCTCGCAGCTCGGTCGCGATCAGTACCGCTCTTTGGCGAGGTTCGAGTTTACCGATCGCGTCCGTCAGGCGATGCATGCGCTCCGCCCGGTCTTCCTGGGCAAACGGTTCCTCGTTTTCCGACGTGAGCAGACTCAGCAGCGGCAGTTCTCCGTCTTCGTCCGCCATGCCATCGAGGCTTGTCTCCTTCGCATGACTTCGTTCATAGTCCGCAATCTTGTTTCGCAAAGCGCGGTAGGCGTAGGCCGCGATGTTTTCCACAGGGCCGTTGGTTTCGAGGCGGCTCACCATACTCAGCATCACATCCGCGACGATATCCTCCGCGTCCATTTCGCTGATTCGGCGGGCCCGGCTTTGGACAAAGCGAATAAGCTTCTCCCCGTCCCGGGTGAAGAACGCATACCACTTGCTGTTTTCGCCTTGTTCCATCGCCATCGTTTACCCCTTACACTATATTGACGGACAAATCGGGGATTTATTGCAGGAAATAAAAAAATCTTCAATCCAGATATAACACAAATGAAAGCTCCGCACCAGCGTGCAAAAAAGGC
>CAYVAO010000083.1:0-7207 GCA_964448895.1 uncultured Christensenella sp. | reverse complement strand
TCCGTCGATCCATTCGCTCGGATAAATGTCGCTATATGTCTCAATTCGCGTTTGAAGACGCATTTGAACCAGTTCCGGCACCTCGTCCGGCGTAACGGGGCAAAACGTGATCAATTCTTTCACTCGTTGCTTCTCCATTATTCCGAACGCAGTCTCATTTACCAACGCAAAACCGTTCAAAGATACGGTCGATTACCGTCGCGTCCACATCGGTTCCCGTGATCGTGCCGAGGTGGTGCAGCGCATTTTTCACGTCCGTCGCCGCGCAGTCGAGTTCGTCCGCCGTCGTCGCGTCGTTCAGCGATTTGAGCGCGTACTCCAGCGCGCGAATGTGACGTTCATTCGTAATCGTCGTGCCGTCCGCGCGTTCCGGCGCGGCAAGCGCAAGTATCTGATCCTGTAGCTCACGCAGTCCCTCGCCGGTCTTTGCGCTGACCGCAATTCCTTCGCCCGCATACGCGCAAACTTGCGGTAAATCGCTCTTGTTGCGCACAACGATTCTTGTGTGACTGCTTGTTTGTTGCAGCAGTGCTCTATCTTCGTCCATCAGCGGCATAGATGCGTCCAGAACGAGGCACACGACGTCTGCGCCAAGAATCGCGTTCTTCGCGCGATCAACGCCAATTTGCTCCGCTTCGTCGCTCGTCTCCCGAATGCCGGCAGTGTCTATGAGTCGCACCGGTACGCCGTCCATGCTTACTTTTTCGTCGATGATGTCGCGCGTGGTTCCGGCAATTGCGGTGACAATCGCGCGATCGCTCCCCAGCATTGCGTTCATGAGAGACGATTTCCCGACGTTCGGCCTACCGACAATCGCGACCTGCAAACCGTCGCGCAGCACTCGTCCTCTGCGCGCCTTCCGAATCATCGCGTCCACGCGCGCAATCGCGCTTGTCAGCGATTCCGGTAGCGCTTCCAGCGTGTCCGCTTCCGCTTCATCCGGATAATCGATCGCGGCGTCGATTCCGCTGAGTGCATCCAGCAGAAGCTCTTCTACCGAAACAATCTCTCGCTTAACGCTTCCCTGCAGCTGCGCAAGCGCGGATTTGAGGCTCTGCTCCGCGTCCGCGTTGATCACGTCCATCACCGCCTCGGCAGCGGAGAGATCCATCTTGCCGTTGAGAAACGCGCGCTTGGTAAATTCTCCACATTCCGCCGGACGGAATCCGAGGGTGGAAAGCGTGCCGAGCACGCGCTGAACGGTCTGCATTCCGCCGTGAACGTTGAGTTCCATCATGTCTTCGCCCGTATAGCTGTTTGGCGCAGGAAAATAGACCGCCATGCAGTCATCTATTAGCTCATTGTTTTGTATCAGATGTACATGCAAAAGCTCCCGCGGATGTTTCACCGGGTCTCGATCGAGCAACGTTTTTGTTTTCTCCGCTTCAGGGCCGGAGATGCGAATAATCGCAATCGCCCCGCCGATGGCGGAAGATGGTGCGTATATGGTGTCTTCCATGTCTATCTCCAAATGATTTCCAGCAATGATACTCCGGCGAAAATATTGCCAAAATAGAACATGAGCCGCCGCGTTTGATTGCGGCGGCTCTTGATTGTTCCATTACTTGGACGGGGTAATGACGACGTAGCGGTTGGGTTCTTCTCCCTCGCTGTGCGTGGTCACACCGGTGAATCCCTGCAGAGCGCTGTGCAGAATGCGTCGCTCGTACGGGTTCATGGGCTCCATCGAAACCGGTCGACCGGTCTGCTTGACGTGCATCGCGTTCTTGCGCGCAAGGCGCTTGAGCGTCTCTTCCCTGCGGGAGCGATACCCTTCGGTGTCGAGCGTGACGCGGATATAACCTTCCTCTTTGCGGTTCTTGTTGGCTACCAGCGAAACAAGATACTGCATGGCGTCCAGCGTTTCGCCGCGGCGACCGATGAGCAAGCCCATCGTCTCCGCATCAATGCAAAGCCGGAGTCCATTGTCCGTGTCCGCCGCCAGGACCGGCGCGGGGTTATTCATCTTCGCGAGCAGCTCGCTCAGGAAAACTGCGCAAGGCGTGTTCTTCGCGAGATCTTCGCTGTAATCAAAGTGCTCTTGCGGCACGGCTTCCGGCATACGCTCGCGGCTTTCTCCGCCACGCTGTGCGTTATCCTGCCCACCCCGCTGTGCACCGTAGTTGTTGGGCCCACGCTGCGCTCTATCCGAGCGGCTGCGCTCGCCATCGCGGCGATCGGGACGCGCTCCGCCGTTTCTCTGCGGCTGCTCGCGGCGCTGCTGGAAGCTGGCTTCCTTCTCTTTGCGATAGACCTGCTCCATCTCCATGACGAGCGGCACTTCGCGCTGCGTCAGGCGAACGACCGCCTGCTTTGCGCCGATGCCGAAGAGGCCTTTACTCTCGGTTTGGATGGTTTCGATCTCGACTTCGTCGATGGTCACGCCCATTTCGTTCAGGCCGATAAAGATTGCCTCGTCAACGCTGTGACCCGAAAACTCCATACTCCTCATTTTTCGCTAACCTCCGTTACCGAAAACTTCTGCTTTGCAAACGAGCGGTTGATCAGCAGCGTCGTGCCCAGCGAGAAGATATTGCTGAAAGTCCAATAAACTGCAAAACTCGCGTTGTACTGCAAGCAGAATACAAACGACATCACTGGCATCAGCCAGTTCATAATTTTATTCGTGCTTGCCGTAGCGTCGCTCTTGGGTTGGTTCTTCTGCATGATCCACGTGGAAAGATAGGTCGAACCACCGGCAAGAATCGGGAAGATGAACCAGCCGTTGTTAAATCCCTGGTAGAGATCCGCACAAGGCGCCATCAACGCGGTATACTTCGTTGTGAGTTCATCTGTCAACGTAGCTAGCGTGTATGTGCTGCCGTTTTGCACGAAGAAACCAAGGTCTACAAAGCGCTGCAGCGCTTCCGGATGCTCCTGAAAATAGAGCAGTTTCGGCAGCGTATTGTTCGCTGTGCCAAAGAATTCCTTCGCGGTTGCAATGACGGGCGAAAAACCGTTGTCCGGCATCCACAGGTTGTTGATCCAGAAGAACTTAAACGTCTGGAAGCGCTCAATGCCCTTGTCCTTGTTGTCGTCAAGTGTGAGAATGAGGCGAACCATCATCTCGTTGCCCCATTGACGGAACGCCGCGATGAAGATGAAGAACAGCGGCATGGTGATGAGCATCGGCAAACAACCGCCGAACATGCTCACGCCGTTTTCGCGCATAAACTTCTGTTGCTCCGCATTCAAGCGCTGCGGGTCTTTTTCGTATTTTTTCTTGAGCTTGTCGAGCTGGGGCTGTACCGCCGCCATCTTCATGGAGGATTTTCTCGAGCGGATATCACCGAATACGGTCAGTAACCGGATGATCAACGTCGAGATGATAATCGTGAGAATGATGCTTTCGTTGGTCAGGGCTTCGTAAAGCCAGCGCATTCCGAGGAATGCCCATTGAGTAATGAAGATATCGCTTGCGTTACGGAACGGGATCGTATCCGCCTTTGCAAAACGGATTGCAGCGCAGAATGCGCCAAAGCGCAAGCCAGCTGCCTTTCCACGCGCCGTGTTTCGAAATCGCTTCCATCGCATACTCCGAACACGTCGGTGTAAAGCGGCAACTCGGCGGCAGCAATGGCGAGATATATTTTTTATAACCGCGGACGATTGCGATCAATATCCGCTTCATTTCAAATCTCCTGCCTTGAACAGCCCCGCACGTTGCAGTTGTGTTTCCATCGCTTCGCGAATATTGAGAAACGGCGCTTCAATGATCGTATCTCGCGCGATGAAGATCAGGTTCGTTCCGCCCTTGATCGACGGAATCAAAGGCGTTACCGCCTCTCGCATGCGCCGTTTCACGCGGTTTCGCATAACCGCGTTTCCAATCTTCTTGCTGACCGAGAAACCGATCTTTGCGCTGGGGCCGCGGTTTTTCGCGTACACCAGCGAAAGAAGCTTTCCTCCGCAAGATTTGCCGACACGGTAGGTATAGCGAAACTCTTTTTTCCGTCTTAGGGAATCACTGTGCTTCACGCTACCGCATCCTTACATCAATCATAACATCGATCATACGTTCAGCGAACCGATCCGTCCGCTGTCCGGCAACGTTTGCCGGTCTTGAGTTTTGGTACCCCGGCGGAACGCGACCAGGCACCTTTTTTCTAAATACAAACATGCGGCAAGCAAATGCCCGCCGCAAGCGCTTGTGCGTTCCTTTACGGTTCTGATCAAAACAATCCCGTTACGCGCTGAGAACTTTGCGGCCTTTTGCGCGCCTACGCTTGATGACATTACGGCCATCTGCCGACTTCATACGTTTACGGAATCCGTGTACCTTGCTCCGCTGACGCTTCTTGGGCTGATAGGTTCGAAACACTCGAATACACCTCGCTTCGTTGTTAAGTCTAGCAGGCGCTCGCCTGCGAAAATCGCACACACGGGCAATTGCCCGCATGATATGAACCTTATGTATTATAGTAGACGGCGCAAACCCGTGTCAAGGAGTTTCTTGCTCATGGCGTCTACCGTCCTTGGAATTCATCCGCGCAGCTTTGCAAATACCAGCCTACCCGCGGATGTTTGCAGCGCGCTGGTCACCACAATGTCCAGCGTTTCGCCGATATGCTTCTTCGCGTTTTCAACGATCACCATCGTGCCGTCCGGCAGATAGCCGACGCCCTGACCCGACTCTTTGCCTTCTTTTGCAATCAAAATCGGCAGTTCTTCGCCCGGCAGCAGCACGGAGCGAACCGCGTTGGCAAGGTCGTTGATGTTCAGCACCGGCATGTTTTGCACGGCTGCGACCTTATTGAGGTTATAGTCGTTCGTTACTAGTATTCCGCCGATGTCGGTTGCGAGTCGAAGCAGCTTGAGGTCGACTTCGTCTACGTCCTCATAGTCCTTCTCTTCCACGGCAACGCGCTGGTCAAGCTCCCGCTGCATCGAGTGCAAAATATCGAGTCCTCTGCGCCCGCGCGCGCGCTTCATCGCGTCGGAACTGTCCGCAATGTGCCGAAGCTCCTTCAACACAAACGCGGGTACGATGATCTTGCCTTCTAAGAATCCGGTTTTGCAGATGTCGTAAATGCGCCCGTCGATGATGACGCTCGTATCCAACACCTTTGGCCGCGCATTCCCGGCGGCAATGCCTTTTGTGAGGTGCCCGCGCCGCGCATAGCCGTCCATCAGTTCCGCCCTGCGCGTAATGCCGATGTGACCGCCGTAGTAGCCGCAGATGATGAACAGCAAGAGCGTAATGATCTCCGGCAGCACCGGAACGTCGATTGTGCGAACAATCAGGCTCAGCAGAAACGCAAAAACCATACCGATCATGATACCGATCACGCCGAATAAAATATCGAGCGCGGGCATCTCGGTCAGTCTGTGTTCCACTCTTTGAAAAAATCCGTGAATGCCGTCTATGATCTTTGGGGATAAAATAAAAAAGATGATTCCGAATAAAATACCAACGATCACATAGAGGGCAGCCATCACGGCGGGAATGGTGGTATAGCGCAGCACGTATTCGTAACCGGGGCATTTGAACGAGTAGAGCACCCACGCGACGATTCCGCAGCCGATTCCGATACCGACCAGCGCAATGATAATCCTGAGTACCTTCCGCATGCAGTGATTGGCGTTTTCCCGTTTGGTTTAGCCCCCAACAAGGGGAAGGAATTCGCTTTCCTCCTTTCCGCACGACGCGGCAAGCTCCGCAATGAGCACCTGCCTCGCCGTTAAGTACATCTTTCGCTCTCCGGCGGAGAGCCCCTTCTCGCGGTCGCGGTGGATCAGGCATTTCACCACATCCGCCACGCCGTAGATATCGCCGACACGGAGTTTGTTGAGATTGTCACGATAGCGCTGATTCCAGTTTTCGCTTTCGTCCGCGCAGCCATCCTCCGCTAAAAATTCGATAATCTTACGGCAGTCGTCCGGGCATACGAGCTTACGAAGGCCGACCGTTTCTGCCGTCGCGACCGGAACCATCGCCGTCATTTTGCCCATAACAAACCGCAGCACATAGTATTGCGCCGATTCACCGAGCACGGTTTGTTCTTGAACGGATTCAATTTCCCCGACGCCATGCATGGGATAACAGACCATATCGCCTATTTCAAACACCGGCAACGCTCCTTTCGCAAACAATGATTGATTCATACGTAACATACTATATCATTACATGTTCGTAAATGTCAACAAAATAGCGTATAATATCACATCATATAACATGATGTCAACAAAAATTTTTCAGGTGAATTTAGCATTCCAATTTTAACGAGATTACACATTTGCTCAATTGCGATCAAGCGCATCCAAAGACCATGCTCCAACGCTATATGAACGGACGAAGGCATGTTGCAGCCTTCGCCCGGATCAATCTTGTTTTCGATAGAATTAAAGCAGGGTTTGCTGCTCGGCAAAGCTCATGTCAAGCAGACGTTTGCTCACGCGCTGTTCAAACATGGTGCTCATCGGCGCGCGGTCGTGGATGATCTTTACCGCCTGCGCAAACATCGGCGCCGCGGAGATAAAGCGAATCTTGGGAGACAGGTGCGCCCACGGGCACTCCAGCGTATCGGTCGAAACCAGAAACTCGATGGGGCTCGCGTCGATCTTCTTGATGCCCTCTTCTCCGAGAACGTTGTGGGAAAGAGCGGCGTATACTTTCTTTGCGCCTTTGTCGGTCAGCGCGTAGCTCACGTCGACCAGCGTACCGCCGGAGATGGAGAAGTCGTCAATCACGAGACAGTTCTTGTCTTTCACGTCGCCGATGATCTCCAGAACCTTCGCGTTTTCGTCGTGACCAAAGCGCATCTTGTCGCCGATGGCGCCCGGGCAATTCAGCTCGGTTGCGTATTCTCTTGCGCGCTTTGCGGAGCCAGCGTCGGGAGAAACGACCACAAGGTCTTCGTTTACAATGCCCTGACGGCGAATGTACTCGCAGAGCAGCTCTTTGGCGTAGAGATGGTCGACCGGCTTTTTGAAAAAGCCCTGTACCTGCGGCGCATGCAAATCCATCGTGATGATGCGGTCTACGCCGGCAACTTCGATGCAGTCTGCGCAAACTCTTGCGCGAATGGAGACGCGCGGTTCGTCTTTTTTATCACCTTTTGCGTAGGAAAAATACGGTATGATGGCGGTTACGGAGTTTGCGCTCGCGCGCTTAAATGCATCAATCCAGAACAAAAGCTCGACAAACTCGTCGTTCGGCTGACGGCCGATGTGTTGAACGATGTAACCGTCTTTATCGCGGATGGAT
>CAYVAO010000082.1:0-7321 GCA_964448895.1 uncultured Christensenella sp. | reverse complement strand
ACGATCTCGGGGTTAAGCTCATACATCGGCGGAATGAACTGCTTGCCGACGCAGGCAATGCCCGCGGCCTTGAGCTGCTCTTCCATAAACGGCTCCAGCTCCTCCACCACATAGAGCGTCTCTACATTGGACGCAAATGTGCGAATGAGGTCGAGCGGAAGCGGCCAGGTGAAGCCCAGCTTGAGAAACGAGGTATCCGCCGGGAAGACTTCTTTTGCGTATTGGTATGCAATAGAGGCCGCGAGCACGCCGATCTTGCCGCCGTTTAGCTCCATGCTGTTGAGCGGGCTTGTGTTGGCATACGCTTCCAGCTTCTTCAGCTTCTCTTCCAACTCCGGACGGTGAATATGAGCAAAGCCCGGCGTGCAGACGTTTTTCGGGATGTTGCGCACATAGCGCGCGGGCGAAATCTCTTTTCGCTCATCAAAGGAAACGAGGCTTTTACTGTGGCTCACGCGCGTGGTGGTGCGAAACAACACCGGGATATCAAACCGCTCCGAGATTTCGTAGGCTTCCTTCATGAAATCCTTGCATTCTTGTGAATCGCTGGGCTCGATGAGCGGAATTTTTGCAAACTGCGCATACCGGCGGTTGTCCTGCTCGTTTTGAGAGGAGTGCATGTCCGGATCGTCCGCCGTGACGATGACAAACCCCGCGCCAACACCGTTGTAGGCCGCTGTGAACACAAGATCGGCGGCAACGTTGAGGCCGACGTGCTTCATCGCGGTCAGCGAGCGTGCGTTTGCGATGCAGGCTCCATAAGCCACCTCGGTGGCTACCTTTTCGTTAGGCGCCCATTCGGCGTAGAGCGAATCCTTATACTGCGCGAGATTTTCGAAGATCTCCGTGCTCGGCGTGCCGGGATAAGCGGAGCAGACGGTGACCCCGGCTTCGTACGCGCCGCGCGCGATGGCTTCGTTTCCGGTGAGAAGATGACGGGTTGGGTTGTTCCTGCGTTGCCTCCTTCGGGCGCCGCGATAGCGCCCAGCGCGAGCGATGTCAGTTTTGCGTCCGCCGGGTCCGCGCGGGAAACGAGCACGATCGGACAGCGTGCGCCGAGCACGAGACCCGCCGAGCGCGCATGCGCAAAGTAGGTGAGCGACTTGCCGAGGGCGTTTCCGGTCTCATAGTTCGGCATGATGATCAAGTCCGCGTCTCCGCCTCCAGCCATCGTGTATTTCTTATGTTTGCAGGCTTCCGCACTGATGGCAAGATCGAGCGCGACAGGGCCGAATACCGTCATGTTGTAGCGTGACCAGTCGAGAGAAGCGAGCGCCTTTGCGTCCATCGTGGACGGAATCTTTTCGCTGACCACTTCGCTGCCGCTCAAGATCGCGGCGTTGATGCTGCTGTACCCGATGCGCTGCAAAAGCTGCGCCGCGTTATCAAGGATCACACGCTTCTTCTCAAAATCCGGCGCGGGGTTCATGGCACCGTCGCTGATATAAAGCAACTTGTGATAGGTGGGGAACTCGAAGATCATCACGTGCGAGAGGAGACCTCCGAGCAAAAGCTGAGAGTGCACCACCGCGCGCAGAAAATCCGTCGTATTCAGAATTCCCTTCATGAGATAGTCCGCTTCGCCCGATTCTACTGCATGCACCGCGGCGTGCGCGCAGGCAACGTCGCTGCCGTCTTCCGGCTCAACGATGGTGAAGCCCGCTTCATCTGCGTCGAGTGAGGCAAAGATTTTATGAATCTCGGCCGCTTTGCCAAACAGCAGGGCTGTGCAGATGCCTTTTTCGCGCGCGGATAGCAGAGCTTCGATGACCTCTGTGTCGTGCGCGCTGGCGACCGCGACGCGAAGGTTTAACCCTTGCGCGCTTTCGACAAACTCATTCAGGGTGTGTTTCATGCGTTGGTGTCTCCTTGTTGTGATATGATTAAATGGATTTTTGTATTGTTTCGGAATACGATCTGGGCGTTTCCCCGCGCAGCACGCGCAGCGCGCCGAGCGCGAGCGCTTTCATCTCTTCTTCGCCGGGATAACGCAGAATCGGAGCGATCTTTTCCACATAGCTGGAAATCTCCGCGCAGAAGCGATCGGAATAAGCGATGCCGCCAGTAAGCAGTATCGCGTCCACCGAAAAGTGCAGCACGGCCGCCATAGCGCCGATATCCTTCGCGTGCTGATATGCCATCGCGCGGAAGATTATCTCGGCATCCGCGTCGCCTGCCAGCATGCGTCGCTCAACTTCACGGAAATCGTGCGTTTGTAAATAGGAATACACACCCGCTTCAAACGAGAGCTTCTTTTTAAGTTCCTGCTTGCCGATGCCGCTGTAGCAAAGGTTGACTAGCGCGTTGACCGGGAGAGAACCCGCGCGATCGAGCGAGAAGCTGCCTACGTCCTTGACGTTGTCCACGTCCACCACGCGGCCTTTTTCGTGCGCCGCGACGGAGACACCGCCGCCCATGTGCACCACGATGAGGTTGAGCGATTCATACGATTTGCCCAAGTCGCCGGCTGCTTTGCGCGCGACCGCCTTTTGATTGAGCGCGTGAAAAAAGCTTTCGCGCTCCATTCCGGCGAGCCCGGAAATCCGCGCGACAGGCTGCAGCTCATCCACCGAGACCGGATCGACGAGCAACGCGGGAATCTTCGCTTCGTCCGCGATGGATCGCGCAATCAAGGGGCCTAGCGAGGAGGCGTGTTCGCCAAACGGCGGGTTGTAGATATCGTGAATCACCTGATCGTCGATGACATAGGTACCGCTGGGAATATGGCGAACGAGTCCGCCGCGGCTGCAAACCGCGTCGAATGAAGCAGGGGAAAATCCCGCTTGGCGTAGCGCTTCGCGAACGAGTCTTTCGCGCAGCGGAAGCTGATCCACCACGCGCGCAAAGCCCGCGAGCTCCGGCTGCGCATGCGAAATCGAGCTGGAAAACGCCTCTGTCTCGTCTTCGTAGACGGCGATCTTCGTCGAAGTTGCGCCGGGGTTGATGATGAGCAGTCGCATTTCGTATCCTCCGCGTACTCGGCGTAGCCGAAATTCTTTCCATATAACATCGCTGATGTTATCCTATTCGTTGAAACGGGTGGCTGTCAACGGAACGAAAGAGAATATATAGTATATTTATTCAGTGTAAAAGAACTGATAAACTCTGCAAATTCAAGACGGACTATATACAAAAATTCATTTTGTATGCATAAAAATTTGTCCGTACGCATGCCAACATAAAGATGAAGAAGATTGTTCATACCGGCGTGCGCTTGCAAGAACGCGTAATCCGGTGTATTATATGGCTAATACACGAGAATCCTTCAGACAGGAGAAAGATGAATGATTCGCATTTTTATCGTTGAGGACGACGAGATCATTGCAAACGAAATCGCAAAAAGCTTGCGCAGTTGGGGCTTCGACGCGGTGATTGCCGCGGCGTTTGATCGCGTTGACGAAGAGTTTGCCGCTTCTTCGGCGCAGCTTGTCATCATGGATATCTCGCTGCCGTATTACAACGGCTATTATTGGTGCGAGCGCATCCGGCGCAGTTCTAAGGTGCCGATCGTGTTTCTCTCTTCCCGCGCGGACACGGCGGATGTGGTGATGGCGGTCAACATGGGCGGGGACGACTACCTCGCAAAGCCGGTTGCGACCGAGCTGCTGATCGCAAAGGTGCAGGCGATGCTCCGCCGCGCATATGATTATGAAACAACGCCGGCGCTTCGCTTTCTCGGCGCGGAGTTTGACGCGGCTTCCTCCAGCTTGTTATTCGACGGAACGAAACGGGAGCTGACGAAAAACGAAAGCCGCATCTTGCAGGCACTGCTGGAAAAGCGCGGCGCGATCGTCAGCCGCGAAGAGCTAATGCTCAAACTATGGGACAGCGACGAGTTTGTAGACGACAACACACTGAGCGTCAACGTCACTCGCCTCAGAAAAACCTTATCGGAAGCCGGGCTTGGCGACTGCGTAAAAACGCATAAAGGTCAGGGGTATTCGATCGACGTATAATCGATAAAACTCTTTTACGGTGAAGAGAAGGGCTTGAAATGAAGAGACTATTGGATTATTTAAACGCCCGGCGAGCGCTTTTGCTGCTCTACGCGCTCAGCACGCTGACGATTTTGCTGCTTGGCTTTCTTGCGCAGCAGGAGATCATCTATGTGCGCTATGCGTGCATCATCATCAGCTTTGTCTTTCTCTGCGTTTTGTTGGGCGACGGCGCGCGCTATCGCAGAGCGCGCAAGGGGATGTCGCTGATCCAAACGCGCACCGAACTGCTTCCGCGCGAGCTGCCGGAGCCGATCGACGGCCTAAGCCGCGATTACGACGCGCTGATTCGCGCGCTGACGCAGGAAAACGAACGACTCAAGATGGAGAACCTTTGCCAGCAGGAGGAACAGAAGGAGTATTACACCCTCTGGGTGCATCAGATCAAAACGCCGATCTCCGCAATGCGCCTGTTGCTGGACGCAAATCTGGACGAGCAGACACCGCTGTTACGACAGGAACTGTTTAAGGTGGATCAGTATGCCGATCTCGCGCTGAAGTTTGTCAAGCTAGGCGATATTCAGAGCGATCTTGTCATCGAGCGGTGCGATCTCAACGAAATCGCCCATGTGGCGGTGAAAAAGTATTCACTGCTGTTTGTCTACAGCAAGCTCTCTGCGCGGGTCGAACCCCTGTCGAAAGACGTTCCGTGCGATCGCATGTGGCTGGAGTTTATTCTTTGCCAGCTGCTTTCCAACAGCGTGAAATACACCCATACGGGCGGGGTACGCATCTATATGGAAAAAGGAGACCTTGTGGTGGAGGACAGCGGCATCGGCATTCGAAAAGAGGACCTGCCGCGCATCTTTGAAAAAGGATATACGGGCTTTAACGGGCGCATGGACACGCGCGCAAGCGGCATCGGCCTCTATCTTGTGAAACGTACGGCGGACGCACTCGGCATCCGCATCAACGTGACGTCCGAGTTGGGTAAAGGAACCCGTGTCTCGCTGCATTTTCCGGTGTACGACGAGTTCGCGCAGATGTAATGTGCCAATCGTATGTGACAAAATCGTAAGGTTGGAAAGCGTATTTGTAAGGGGATTCAATGGCTCGCAAGCACAGTTTTTTCGTAAAATAGCCGCATCAAAGAAAAAACGGAGGATCATTCCATGTCTCTTCTCCAGGTTAAAGGACTGGGAAAAGTCTACAATACGAAACTGGGCATGCGGCAGTGCATCGCGCTGAAAAACGTGAACTTCGAGGTGATTGAGGGCGAATTTGTCGCCATCATGGGAGCAAGCGGCAGCGGCAAAACCACGCTGCTCAACATACTCGCCTCACTGGATAAGCCCACCACGGGCGACGTGCTTCTCGACGGCGTCAGCTTCTCTTCCATCGCCGACCGCGACCTGTCCGAGTTTCGCAGAAAGCATCTGGGATTCGTCTTTCAGGATTTTAACCTCTTAGACACGTTTTCGATTAAGGACAATATTCTACTTCCGCTCGTGCTGATGCAAACGCCGCTTCGCGAGATGGAAGAGCGTCTGCTTCCGATCGCACGGCAGCTTGGCATTACGCAGCTGTTGAGCAAGTATCCCTTCGAGGTGTCCGGCGGCGAAAAGCAGCGCGCGGCGATTGCGCGCGCGGTGATTACCGACCCGCGCATCCTGCTAGCGGACGAACCCACCGGCGCGCTCGATAGCAAAGCCTCCGCGAGCCTGCTGGGACAGTTGACGGCTCTGCATCAGATCGGCAAGACGATCGTCATGGTCACCCACAGCGCGATGGCGGCGAGCTACGCTTCCCGCGTGCTTTTTATCTCCGACGGCGCGCTGTTTTCGCAGCTGTATCGAGGCGAGGAGAATAACCGCGCGTTCTTCGATCGCATTGTTGCAACCCTCTCTATCTTAGGAGGTGGCGACATTGCGTAAGCTCGATCAATCTATTCGCCTGCAACAAACGGGAGGCGAACAGCATGCGTAAATTCTTTTATTTTCGTCTTGCGCTGAGCAACGTCCGGCGTAGCAAGATTACGTATCTGCCATATCTTGTGGCAACCGCGGTCATGAGCGGTGTGTTTCTGCTCATCGCGGGACTGCTGTTTTCCAAAGGGATGACCAACACCCCGAGCGGAGACACCGCAAAGGCGCTCTTCGCGTTTGGCCTTGTGGTTTACGCGATATTTACCTTCGGGTTCATGCTCTATATCAACAACTTCTTGATCAAGCGAAGGAAGAAAGAGTTTGGATTGTATGGTATCCTCGGCCTAGATAAACGGCATGTCGGGCGTGTACTCGTCTGGGAAAACACGTTTGTCGTTGGCGGAGGGTTGATCTGCGGCACGGCGATTGCGCTCGTCTTCGGCAGACTGCTGTTTCTGATCTTAATGAAGCTCATTCACGCAGTACCGGGCAGCTCGTTTTCCATTCCGCTGATCGCATATGCGCTGATGATCGGGCTGTTTTTCCTGATCTTTCTTGTCACGTCGGTTGCGAACATCATCCGCGTGCATACCGCGAGCCCGATTTCGCTGCTATCCAGTGAGAAGAGCGGAGAAAAGGATAAAAAAGGTCTGATTCCGCTTGCGCTCATCGGAGCCGTTCTGCTCATTGGCTCGTACTATTTTGCCTGGACGACCGAAGTGCCGGGGCTTGCACTGGGTATCTTCTTTCCGCTGGCGATCGCGGTGATCATCGCTACCTACCTGCTCTTTCTTTGCGGAAGCATTGTGGTGCTTCGACTCCTGCGGATGAAGAAGAGCCTGTACTATCAGGCGGATCACTTTGTGACCATCTCCGGCATGTTCCACCGCATGCGCCAAAACGCACGCGGACTCGCCACGATTTGCATCCTCTCGACGATGCTGGTTGTTACCGTGTCCGGCACGCTCTCCCTGTATCTGGGCAGAGAACAGATGACACGGGCAATGTATCCTTTCACGGTTCAGGTGTTTGTAAAGGACGACGCGACAACGGAGGAAATCGTCTCTTATGATGCGACGCTGCAGCAGATCGCGGCGGATAACCACGTAACGCTGTCTGCCGACAAGAGCAAACTCGTTACAACGTTGCCGGAAGGCGAAGAATACCGCCGCAACAACTTCGTTTGGAAAGACAGCGAGTTTGTTGAAGTGCCGACGTTGATCTTTTACGACGGAAGCTTTCGCTTCGATGCTTCGGGAACGGACGAAGACTGCCTCGCGTTTATTCAGGCGGTTCGCGATCATTACAGCGAATCCTTCGATCAGAATCCGAACCTGATCGTGTCGGACTTCTTTACCGCGCGGGAACAAGGCTACGGATTTTATGGCGGACTTCTGTTCCTCGGTGCGTTCTTCGCGGTGCTGTTCCTCGCGGTTGCGGTGCTGATCCTCTACTTCAAGC
>CAYVAO010000081.1:0-7371 GCA_964448895.1 uncultured Christensenella sp. | reverse complement strand
ATGCCTCCGTCATGCTCCGGCTGTACCACGCGATCGGCGCCGGTCTTGATCAAGAGCTTTTGATGCAAGTCGTCCTGCGCCTTGGCGACGATCTTTTTCGCGCCCATCTCGCGGCAGAGTACGGTAGCCAGCACCGAAGCGCGGATATCGTCGCCGATGCAGATGACCACGCAGTCAAAGTTACGGATGCCGAGCTGCGCAATGGCGCGCTCATCCGTCGTGTCCGCCTGCACCGCATGCAAAACACTATCCTTCACCGCGCTGACGCGATCTGCGCGCTTATCCACCGCGAGCACTTCGTGCCCCAGCGTCGTGAGCATGCGCGCCGTGCTTTGTCCAAAGCGACCCAGGCCGATGATCAGAAAACTTTTACTCATATACCGTTCTCCGCTCCTTGCAGATGAAATAATGTTCCAACACTTGTTTGGTATGATTGCCCGATCGTTAACCGATCAGAATATCTTCCTGCGGATAGTGCAGCACCGGCTCCTTCTTACTCGTGCTCTCAACCAGCGACATCGCAACGGTGAGCAGCCCGACGCGACCTGCATACATGAGAAGGATCAGGATCACGCGCGTTACATGGGTGGTCGCCAGCGTCACGCCGGTCGAAACGCCAACGGTACAAAACGCGCTGGTCGATTCATAAAGCTGATTCAATAGCCCGAGACTGCCCGCAGGCATGTCCTGCTCCGAAAACGACAGCATGGTCGCCATGCTGAACAGGAACAGTACACCGAGCAGCGTTAGCGTCAGCGCGCGGCGCACTTGTTCCAGCGGAATTGTGCGACCGAAAGCCTCGGTTTCAAATTGACCGCGAATGTAAGCGCGCGCCGCAAGCAACAGCGTAAGCACGGTTGTAATCTTGAGTCCGCCGGCCGTTCCCGCGGGGCCGCCGCCAACCAGCATGAGCATGATACCGACGCCTTTGCTCGCGTCGTGCAGCGTCAGCTGATCGATGGTATTAAACCCGGCGGTGCGCAGCGTAACCGACTGAAACATGGAATTGAGAATCTTGTCGAAGAGGCTCATGTTTCCGATCGTGTTCGGGTTATCGTACTCAATCCAGAAGAACGCGAGCGTACCTAAAACGATCAGCAGCACGGTTCCGGATAAAACCAGCTTGCTATGCAAACGCAGTCTTCGCAAATCCCGCGTGTGACGCATGTTAAGTATCACGGCAAAGCCAAGTCCACCGCCAATGATCAGCGCCATCAGCACAAACATCATATATGGATCATGACTGTAGCCGGTAAAGGATCGGTAGCCGCCAATCAAGTCAAACCCCGCGTTGCAAAACGCGGATACGCTATGGAAGACAGAGAACCAAAGGCCCTTTACGAGTCCATATTGCGGAATAAACCGAAACGAGAGCAGAACAGCGCCGGTGAGCTCAAAAATGCCCGTTACCAGCAACGCGCCGCGAGCTAAACGGACAACGCCTTGCAAGCGGCTCTCGCCCAGCCCTTCCGCCATGCTCATGCGGTCATGCAGCGAAATCTTTCTGCCTGTGAACGTAAAGAGAATCATCGACATGGTCATGAGTCCCAGTCCGCCAAGCTGAATGAGCAGCAGAATGACGACCTGCCCAAACGTCGAGAAAAAGGTTCCCGTATCGACCACCACAAGCCCTGTCACGCAGGTCGCGCTCGTTGCGGTAAACAGCGCATCGATAAACGAAAGCGAGGGACCGCTCTTTCTCGCAAACGGCAGCATTAAGAGCAGCGTGCCGGTCAAAATCACTACGATAAAACCGAGTGGTAAAACGTTGATCGGTTTTAGCCCAGTCTTCGCCTTTTGCATACGCCTGTTTGTTTCCCCCGTGCGGTTTTCTTTGCAGAAATCTCAAAACCGCTTTATCTCATGTTTGTGACCGCTCGCCGTATAAAATACAGCGTTCGTATTCCTTTGTATCGAATCCCAAAAGCAACGTTCCTCGGAGCATTATCCGATGAATTCGTTTTTTGAGTAGAGATCGTTTTGATATATGCCCGCGAATTTTGGCATATACCCGCTTTCCGATGGTTGATTATACCACAAAATTCAACCATTTTCGGAAGATTCCCGTTGCAATATCGTTAGAGTGTCGGCTCTTCTCCGCTCTCGATTAGCGCTTCTTCCCGCTCAACCGGATCCAGCTGCGTAATGGGTTTAATCCAGCGCATCGTGCGATAATACGGAATCGTGATGATGAGCTTGGAAATATCGTCCACCGCCAGCATAATGATATACGTGGTGATAAACGGCAGCTTCCAAACCAATCCTGCGAGGATGACCGCCGGCGTGATAAACAGATAATGGCAGACCACATCCACGATCAACCCCATGCGCGTATCGCCGCCAGCGCGGAAGATACCAACGACCTCGACATACGGAATATAGCGCACCGCAGCGTCGATCGCAAAAATGACGAGCAGCGTGCGCGCGGTATGCTTCGCGGCCTCGCTCAAGTCAAACTATCCGATTAACGGATAGCGAAGCGCCACGATGACGAGCCCCGCGAGAACGCCGATGATGGGAGTCAGCACCATAAACCTGCGCGAATAGAGGATACCCTGCTCATGATCCCCCGCGCCGATGGATTTGCCCACAAGGATGTTGCAGGCGTTGCACAGGCCGACGAAGAAGACAAACACAAGTCCTTCAATCGTTCGCTCCACCGTCAGCGCGGCGTAGTTATCCGTTCCCATGCGACCCAGCACCATGTTGACGATGAGGATGGAAACGCTCCAGAAAAACTCGTTGAGCAGTACGGAAAGCGCTCTGCTCCAGAACGGCTTAAAAAATCCTTTTACCGCGAAAATTTGCTTGAGCGGCGCAATCACGACGGTCTTCTTCACATAAGAAATGATCATCATCAGTATCGGGTTGATCAAGGATGAGATCGCCGTGGCAAGACCCGCACCCGCCACGCCCATCGCGGGCAAGCCGAACGCGCCGAAGATGAAGATATAGTTGAGCACGGCGTTGAGTCCCGCCGCGATTCCGCTGGTCACCATCGGTATCTTCACCTGCTCCGTGCAGCGCAGCATCGTGGAGATCGCGAGGTTGATCGTCAGCGAAAGATAGGACACGCAGGCAAACTGGAGATACTTCACGCCTTCCGAAATCAGCGCAGGGTCTTCGGTGAAGAGTCCCATCACAAACGAGGGAAAGAGGCCAACGCCAACGGTGAACACAAGACCAAGCGGCACCATAAACAGCAGCATCATGCCGTAGGTGCGCAAAATGCCTTCCTTATTATTCGCGCCGTGGTATTGCGCAACAAAAACAGCGGCTCCGCTGGACATGCCAAACGCGAGCAGTTCCACGAAAAACGAAGCCCACCCGGCGAGCCCCACCGCCGCGATGGAAACGTCGCCAAGGCGGCCGACCATCAGCGTATCGATCAAACGGAACGAGGTCATCAATAGATTTTGTAATGCGATCGGTATGATCAGCGGAAGCGCGACCGCCCAAAAGGAGCGATCAAACAATTCCGCAATTCGTTTTTTAAACATAAGAGGTCTCCTTGCGCCGGTGCTATATTGAGCCGACGCGTCGTCCAAAGTAAAAGGGATTTTTCACAAGAATTGTATCAAATTCCCTTGGCAATTCGACTAGTATATCAGGTGTTTCGATAACTCGCAAGCAATCGAATGTTACCGCGCGGTTTTCGCAACGCCCACGCCAGCAAGCACGCAAAGCGGCATCGCATCCAGCCAAACATCCGGCGTTGCGAGAAACGGAAGCAGTCTTGCCGCGGCACAGCCCGCCAGAGCGAGGATCACCGGCACCGCCGCATCCTCTCTTCGGGAAAAGAACCGAACCGCGAGCAGCAGTAACCCAACAGCAAACGCGCGCATCTGGTGAACGCGTATCGTCTGCGCAAATTCACCCATCGTCCGCGTGTTTAGCGCGCCGAGCGCGCCTCCTTCCGGCAGTAGCGCGCGCGATAAAAACCAAACCGCGACGGGCAGCGCCGCCATCAATACGGCGGCAAACGTCCAGCCCCCGCGCTTTCGTTTCGGCGAAAGCAGCAGCGCGCCGATTCCCGCACCCGCTCCGGCAAACGCGGGATACAATCCCGCGGCCCCTGCCAAGGCAAACGCGCTGGAAGCGACATACGCCAGCGTAACCGACTTTTGCCGCACGGCAAGCACCGCCATAAACACGCCCGCCATCACGAGCGCGCGCATGAGTTCCGTCAGCAGACTCGTTTGCGCGCCGAGTAAAATTGGAAAACTCACACAGAGCAAAAGCGCGGTAAGCAGCACGCCGTCCGGCTTGTTATCCATCTGCTGCGCGGTTAAGAGCGCAAAGCACGCGGCAAACGCAAGGCAGATCGTCCGCTCAAAATCAGCCGGATTCTCCGGCAGCGAGAGCGAAGCATACAGCGCGATGCCCGCGGGAACAGCAACGATACAAAGAAGCGAAACCCATTTGGGCAATTGAATTACACAGAGTAGGCGAAGCACAAGCAGCGCGCAGATTGCAACGATGAGCTCCTCCACAAACAATCCCCAGCGAAACGGATCGATCGTCACCGTACCATAGACGAGCCAAACGGCGATGATAATCCCCGCAAAGCCCGCGGCAAAGGACGCAACGTTGGCTTTTGCCCCGCTGCGGGAAGAGGTTCTTTTTGCTGTGGATTTCCGTTCCAATTGCGCTCCTGTTTCTCTTTTGTTCGTTTACAAGGGGTTCTTTGCAGGCGTTCCCTCTTTTTGATCTTTTGTACAGTGGGATTAAAGCGGATTCTTTGCCGGAGTGCCAGCTTTTCTGGGATACTGCTTCGGCGTTGTGCCCGTTTTCGTGAGTATCACAAGCTCCCGCGCGCCGTAGTCTGCGGGAACGATCACCCGCTCCGCCGTGGCATGCAATACGCTCAGCGCGTTTTTACTCGCAGAGAGTTCTTCGGCAGAGTCGCCTTTGTATGCGATACTCACACCGCCCACCTTCACGAGCGGCAGCGTCAGTTCGCAAAGCACCGGCAAACCGGAGACCGCGCGGGTCAGCGCCGCGTCGAACTTCTCCCGATACTTCGGGTTCTGTCCCGCGTCCTCTGCGCGCGCATGGACAAGCTCCGCCGAAAGCTTTAGCTCCTTCAACACCGCTTCTAAAAACACAAGCCGCTTTTGCAGGCTGTCGATCAACGTAAGCTTCAAATCCGGGCGGAGAATCAACAGCGGCAGACCCGGAAAACCCGCACCCGTGCCAACATCCGCAACGGCAGCGTTCGCCTTGAGATACGGCGCCGCCGCGAGCGAATCCAGAAAGTGCTTTTTTGCGACATCCTCCGGCTCCGTGATCGCGGTGAGGTTCACGCGCGTGTTCCAGTCCGCAAGCATGGCATAATAGGTTTCAAATTGATCCAGCTGCGCGCTCGATAAATCGGGACGCAGCGGCGAGAGGATTTCCGTAATCATGCGCGTTCCTCCGATGCGGTCTTTGCGGCGTGAAAGCCGCGCTTAACGTAGATGAGCAGCACGTTGACATCCGCCGGTGTCACGCCGGAGATGCGGCCCGCCATGCCGATATTCGCGGGTTTCTGCCTGTTGAGCTTTTGCCGCGCTTCCAGGCGCAAACCGTCCAGCGCCATATAGTCGATGTCGGTCGGCAAAGGCGTATTCTCCAGCGCACGGGCGCGGGACACCTGCTCCTGCTGCTTTTGAATATAGCCGTCGTACCGCGCAAGCGTCTCCACGCGCTCCTCCGTCTCCCAATCCAACGGCGAGAGCGAAGAAAAGATGGAAAGCAGATCGGTATAACAAATATTGGTTCGTTTCAGCAGGTCAAAGAGCTTCACGCCCGAAAGAGGTACGCTCTCTCCGCGATCCATCAGGAGCTTTCGCAGCGCTTCTCCCGGAGGAACGGTTTTCTCCAGCGTAACCAGCGCATTTTCAATCCGTTCGCGTTTTTGCATCAGCCGCTCATATCGCTCGCCGGAGATCAGCCCCGTGCGCAATGCTTTGTGCGTCAGCCGCTCGTCCGCGTTATCCTGCCGCAAGAGCAGGCGATATTCGCAGCGCGAGGTCATCATGCGATACGGTTCCGGCGTGCCTTTCACCGAAAGATCGTCCACGAGCACACCGAGATACGCTTCGTCGCGACCCAACGTGAGCGGCTCGTCGCCTCTGCAATACTGCGCGGCGTTGATGCCCGCCAATAATCGCTGCGCCGCCGCCTCCTCATAGCCGCTGGTTCCGTTGACTTGGCCCGCCATATAGAGTCCGGGCACGTCGCGTACGCCAAGCGAACGATCCAGCGCGGTGGGATCTATGCAGTCATATTCGATGGCGTAGCCGAGGCGCATCACCTCGCAGCGATGGAGTCCCGGCATGGTGCGCAGCATTGCGACCTGCACATCTCCCGGCAAACTGGTGCTCATGCCCTGCACATACATCTCATGCGTGCTGAGTCCTTCCGGCTCGATAAAAATCTGATGCCGGTCTTTGTCCGCAAAACGCACGAGCTTGTCCTCAATGCTCGGGCAATAACGCGTGCCGGTGGCGTTGATCTTTCCGCTGTACATGGCGGATCGATGCAGGTTATCGAGAATGACGCGGTGCGTGTCCGCGTTTGTATAGGTCAGATAGCAAGGCGTTTGCTCCCGCGTGAGTCTGCCGTTGAGAAACGAAAACGCGGGCGTCGGCACATCACCGTCCTGCCGCTCCATTTCGTTATAATCGAGCGTGCGTCCGTTCACGCGCGCGGGCGTACCCGTTTTAAACCGCTGGAGCGGTACGCCGAGCTCTTTGAGCGCATCCGAGAGCGTCTCGGAGCGGAGCAAGCCCGCTGGCCCGCTGTTGCGCACAAAATCCCCGATCAAAATCCGGCTCTTCATGTAAACGCCGGCGCAGACCACGACCGCCCGGCAGCCGTAGGTAAAACCTTCCGCCGTGACCACGCCGGAGATTCTTCCGCCCTCGGTCAAAAACCGGCTCGCTTCGCCCTGCGCAAGGGTTAGATGCTCCTGCTCCTCCACCGCGCGCTTGACGCGCTCGTGATAACGTCGCTTATCCATCTGCGCGCGCAGGGAATGCACCGCCGGGCCTTTGCCCGTGTTGAGCATGCGCATTTGAATCAAGGTGTCGTCCGCGGCTAGACCCATCTCGCCGCCAAGGGCGTCGATCTCGCGCACAAGATGGCCTTTGCCCGTGCCACCGATGGCGGGATTACAGGGCATAAGCCCCACCGAGTCCAGATTTAGCGTTAATAAAAGTGTCTTTTGCCCCATTCTTGCGCAGGAAAGCGAGGCTTCCACGCCCGCGTGCCCCGCGCCGATGACGACGATATCAAACTGTTGTGTGTGTGTGGTTTCCATTCTATCTGCCGTAAAGCATGCCTTTCGTTTTCATCCGTATCGCGATATTTAACAAAGTCGATTTA
>CAYVAO010000080.1:0-7384 GCA_964448895.1 uncultured Christensenella sp. | reverse complement strand
GAATCATCTTGGCACCGAGCGTCGCGAGCACCGCGACGACCGCAAAGCCTACCAAAAGAGACGCCCAGTTGAGAGATAGCCAGTTCATCATAGTTGTATTCGCTCCTTTCAGCGGATTGTTTTTATTCTGTTTGATCTACCATTTTACGATCTCTTCAATCGTATTGATCTGCATTTATTTCGATCTTTTTAATCGTTTTTATTTCGCCTGCGCCTTTTTTTCGTACGGGTTTTTACGAAACAGCAGATACAGCAGCGCAGCCAGCAGTAATAGCGCAATGGCGGTTCCGGCTGAGAATGCGCCGCCCGAAAGCCACGTACCCAGCTGATAGGTGATCAGCGCCACGGCGTAAGCAAAGCCGGACATGTAGCCGATAGCGCCCCAGGTCCACTTTGCGCTGTTCATCTCGGTCTTAATCGCGCCCATTGCCGCAAAGCAAGGCGCACAGAGCAGGTTGAAGAGCATAAAGCTAAACGCGCTCAGCGCCGTAAAATCGAGCGCCAGATTGCTCCAAATCTCCAGCCCGTCCTCCGCGACTTCGGCAAAACCGTAGAGTACGCCAAACGTGCTGACCACGTTTTCTTTTGCGATTAAGCCCGTAATCGTCGCGACCGCCTGCTTCCAACCGCCGAATCCCAGCGGCGCAAAGACCGGAGCAATCACGTTGCCAATCACGGCGAGAATACTGTGGTTGTTGTCCTCCACCATGCCGAATACGCCGTCCGTCACACCAAACCCTTGCAGGAACCAAAGCACGACAGCGGAGATTAAGATCACCGTTCCCGCCCGCTTGATAAAGCTCCAGCCGCGATCCCATGTGCTTCGAAACACGTTTTTGAGGGACGGGCTATGGTAACTCGGCAGTTCCATGACAAACGGTGCTGGATCCCCCGCAAACGCCTTGGTCTTTTTGAGCAGTATCCCGCTGACGATTACCGCCGCTACGCCGATAAAATAGGCGGACGGAGCCACCCACCATGCGCCGCCGAAGATGGCGCCCGCAAAGAGCGCGATGATCGGCATCTTTGCACCACAGGGGATAAACGTCGTGGTCATGATGGTCATGCGCCGGTCGCGCTGGTTTTCTATCGTTCGGCTCGCCATAATGCCGGGCACGCCGCAGCCGCTGCTGATGAGCATCGGGATAAACGACTTGCCGGATAGCCCGAACTTGCGGAAGATTCGGTCCATGATAAACGCCACACGCGCCATGTAACCTACGTCCTCCAGCAGCGCAAGAAGGAAGAAGAGCACGAGCATCTGCGGCACAAACCCGATCACCGCGCCAACGCCGCCGACGATGCCGTCAATCACGAGTCCGGTGAGCCAAGGCGCGACGTTGCCCCGCTCAAACAGCGCGGTCAACCCTTCGGTAATCCATCCGCCAAAGAGCGTATCGTTCGTAAAATCCGTCACGATTGTGCCGATGGTCGTCACCGAGATGTAGTAAACCGCGAACATGACGAGCGCGAAGATCGGCAGCGCGAGCCAGCGGTTTGTGACCACCCGGTCGATGCGGTCGGAACCCGTGCGCTTGATTCCCTTGTGTTTCTTCGTAACGCTCGCGTCCACCACGCGGCTGATGTAGGCATATCGTTGGTTGGTGATGATACTCTCCGCGTCGTCGTCCAGCTCGCGCTCGCAGTCGACAATGTGCTGCTCAATATGCGCTTTTGTCTCCGCGTCCAACTTAAGCGCTTCTAAAACCTTTTCGTCACGCTCAAAGAGCTTGACCGCGTACCAGCACAAAAGACCCGGCTCCACCTTCTCCTCTATGGATTCTTCAATATGCGCGATTGCGTGCTCCACACTGCCGGAAAACACATGCGGACGTTCGCCGAGCGAGCGGGATTTTGCAACCGAGATCGCCTTAGACGCGGCCTCCTTTGCGCCGATACCCTTTAGGGCGGAGGTTTCGACTACATCGCAGCCAAGCGCCGCGCCGAGCTTTTGTAGATCGATTTGGTCTCCGTTTTTCCGCACCACGTCGATCATGTTCAGCGCGATCACGGTCGGAATTCCGAGCTCCAGCAGCTGCGTCGTCAAATAGAGGTTTCGCTCGATGTTGCTGCCGTCCACGATATTGATGATCGCGTCCGGCCGCTCGCTCACCAGATAGTTGCGCGCGACCACTTCCTCCAACGTGTACGGTGAAAGCGAGTAGATGCCCGGCAAGTCCTGGATGATCGCCTCCTCGTTTCCTTTCAGCTTGCCCTCTTTCTTCTCTACCGTTACGCCCGGCCAGTTGCCAACGTATTGCGCGCTGCCCGTCAGCTCGTTGAACATCGTCGTTTTGCCGCTGTTCGGATTGCCTGCCAGCGCTATCTTGAGTCCCATGTTTGCCTCCTTCTGATGATATCGTTGTTCTATAATCGTAAAGTCAGTTTACATCGTCTAACTCGCGTGTGAAAAACAAGCGGCTCCCGCCGCAGACGAATTTTATTTACTCAACCTCAATGCTCGCCGCATCCCCTTTTCGAACGGAGAGCTCGTAGCCGCGCACCGTTACTTCAAGCGGATCGCCCAGCGGCGCAACTTTTCGCACATAGACCGCAACGCCCTTGGTGATGCCCATGTCCATAATCCTGCGTTTGAGCGCGCCCTCGCCATGCAACTTGACGACCGTCGCCGTCTGCCCGATGGGTACTTCCCGTAGAGTTTTCATGTCTTCCTCCTAAATCGCTATTTTCGTTTTCCGTTGCAGAAACTTTCCTGTCGTTATATCAAAATCCGGTTTGCCATCTCGCATCCCAGCGCGATTCGGCAGTCCTTCACCTGTAAAATCATATTTCCGGCGATCGCGCTGACAACCGTCACCCGCTCGCCAACCACAAAGCCAAGCTCTGCCAAGTGCTGGCGCACCTCGTCTTTTCCGGTGATTTTTACGATATAGTTGCTTTCTCCCTGCTTTGCCATCGATAGCGGCATCATCGTTCGCCTCCTCTTTTTACTGTACGCTAAAGCTGTCCTCGTAGCTCCCCGTAGTTAACATCTTCTAACTCGCAGTTGTGAGTTTACAGCATCTAACTCGTTTTGTCAACCCTGTTTGCAACCGATTTTTTCTATGTTGCCGAACTTTCGCCGTTTTGTAAAACTTGATTGATGTATGTGTTGTTACGCCGTTCAGCCGCGCGCTTCACTTGCGATCGATTTAAGTAGTTGATACAATACAGATATCGTTCGGATGAATCCAATTGGCAACATCCCTCAGGAGGCAAGGAATGAATCGACTCGCCGTCACCAATCTTTTCGGCATACAAGGCCTCAATATCGCCTGGTATGGCATCATTATCGCAAGCGGACTGCTGCTTGGCATCTGGCTGGGCAACGCGCGCGCGCGCAAACGCGGCTGGTCTTCCGACCTGCTGCTGGACTTTATCCTGCTCGCGGTTCCGCTCGCCGTCATCGGCGCGAGAACGTATTATGTCGCGTTCGAGTGGGAGTATTTCGCGGCGAATCCTGAAAAGATTATCGCGATCAACCAAGGCGGTCTCGCCATCTATGGCGGGGTGATCGGCGGTTTTCTCGCGGCGTTTTGCTTTTCCCGCGCGACACAGTATCCGGTTCTCAAGCTCATCGATCTCGTGATTCCGAGTTTGATTCTCGGTCAGGCGATCGGCCGCTGGGGAAACTTTATCAATCAAGAAGCGTTCGGCGCGCTGGTGACCAATCCGCAGTTGCAGTTTTTCCCGCTCGCGGTCTATATCCAGTCCCTCGGGGAATGGCATCAGGCGACGTTCTTTTACGAGAGCTTTTGCAACAGCATCTTACTTGTCGTAACGCTGCTGATCGCGCGAAAAGGCGTCAAGGACGGCACACTGCTCGCGACCTATTTTATCGGCTACGGAACGATTCGCGCAATCATCGAGGGTTTGCGGACGGATAGCCTCTATCTGTTTGGCAACATCCGCGTGTCGCAGGTGCTCTCCGCGGTGCTTGTGCTGGTCGGCATCGCGATGCTGATCCTGATCAAAAAGGGCGTTTTGAAAACAAAGACTTATGACGGAAAATATTGCGTCATTCGCCCCGAAGAAAGCGAAGAAAAGTGACCAATCAAAAAAGGAGCGTAACGCTCCTTTTTTGATTGAATTGGTTATCGTTTTTGTTCCATATACCAAGCCTTTAACACTGCGGTCTGCGTCTTCCCGTCCGGCACGTCTCCGCGCAAAATCTCTTCCACAAACTGTTCCAGCGGACGCTGCTCTACGTTTAAAAACTCGTCGTCGTCCGGATTCGTGGCGCGAAAGGTCATCTTTCTTGCGAGATACAAATGTATCTTTTCGTCCAGTATCGCGACGGAAGGATAGAACACGCCAAGCGAGACGAACTCCTCCGCTGCATACCCCGTCTCTTCCTGCAGCTCCCGTCGCGCGCAGACCAGCGGGTCTTCTCCGGGATCGAGCTTTCCCGCGGGAATCTCCAGCATCACCGTGGCAAACGGATAGCGATACTGGCGCACCAGAATCACATTTCCATCTTCGGTAACCGGAACCACGGCGGCAGCGCCTGGGTGGCGTAAAACCTCACGCGTTGCGGGCTTGCCGTTTGGCAGACGCACCGTGTCGCGAAACAAATGCACAACTTTTCCGTGAAAGATCTCTTCCGAAGTGATCTTCTCCTCTGTCAGTTCATTATCCTCAAAAAGCATATCTGCTCTTCCTCCCGAAAAAAGATTCTTTCAGATTGTAACACATGCGATCCAAAATAGACACCTTCTGCGTATGATCATTACGTTACTGTTGCATGCTGTTTGCGTTGTTTGTATAATCAAGATAACGGTGACTATTACAACGAAGGTAAGAAAGGAGCGAAATTCGGTGCGAATCGGTTACGCCTGCCTGAGCGTTGCGGTAGAAGGCACGCAAATTAGGACTTGCACGCGCAAATTTGCTTCGCCCGAGCGGCTTCTTTCCCTTGCGGGTGAAAACCTCGCCGCGACGGAGCGCATGATCGACTATAACATTCAAAACGGCATCCCGATGTACCGCATCAGCTCCGATCTTGTACCGTTCGGCTCTAGTTTCGCCTCCGCTTTGCCCTGGGATGAGATGCACGCCGGGCAAATCGATCGCATCGCGCAAAAGATTCTTTCGAGCGGCATGCGCGTCTCCATGCACCCGGGACAATACACCGTGCTCAATTCGCCGGATTTGGACGTCGTCCGCCGCGCAATTGAGGACTTGCGCTACCATGCGCGGCTGCTCGACGCGCTGAAGCTCGACGACACGCACAAGATCATTCTCCACGTCGGCGGAAAATACGGCGATACGCCCGCCGCGCTCTCACGATTTCAAAGCGTTTTTCGCGATCTGGATCATGCAATCTCAAAACGCCTGATTTTGGAAAACGACGGCAGCATCTACCGCATTGACGAAGTGCTGGAACTATGTAATCGCCTCGGCATTCCCGCGGTTTACGACAACCTGCATCACGCGATCAACCATGCGGACGAGACCAAAAGCGACGCGGATTGGGTCGCCCTCTGCCGCGAAACCTGGCGCGAAAAGGACGGCGCGCAAAAGACGCATTATTCCCAGCAGCACCCGCAAAAAACGCGCGGCGCGCACACGGACACCATCGCCATCGATGCGTTTTTGGACTATTATCACAGTCTTTCGGGTCTGCTGCCGGATATGATGTTAGAAGTAAAGGATAAGAACCGCTCCGCGATCAAGTGCATCTTATGCACTTCTCCCGCGAATCAACATTTGCTGGAGACCGAGTGGGGCAGGTATAAATATAGCGTGTTGGAGCGATCCCCGGCGGACTATCAGGCGCTGCGGACGCTGCTGAAAGACAAAGGCTGCGACCACGCGGTCGCGTTTTACCAAACCGTTGAACGCGCGCTGTCGCTGCCGGAAGACCGGGGCCGCGCCGTCAACGCGCTGGCGCCCGTTTGGCGATAGTGCGCGGATCTGGCGACACCCGCCGAGACGAGAACCTATCAAACACTGCGGGACGACTATCTACGGGGCACCGTCTCTTTGGAGAAGGTCAAGCGCCTGCTTTATCGTCTCAGTCAAAAATACCGTCAGGATTATCTGCTGGGTTCCTATTACTTTACGCTTTAATCGTCGATCAAACACAAAATAAAAAGGAGGCTACTCACATGGAATCGCGTTCTGTTTCTAAATGGCTCAAGTGGGTCATGCTGCTCGCGCTCTTGGCGATGCTCACCGTCAACGCGCTCTCTTCCATCCTACCGATCAATGGCGTAACCCCCAAGGAAGTCTCGGACCGCTACCCAAACCTGTTTGTTCCGGCGTCGCTGGCGTTCTCGATCTGGGGAATCATCTATATACTCGTCATCGCCTATACACTCTATGTCTTAGGGCTGTTTCGCCGCCGCGATGAGGCGGTAAACGCAACGCTTCTCAACCGTACGGCAATCGTCTTTACCATATCGAGCCTGCTTAACCTTAGCTGGGTGATCGCTTGGCACTATGGTCAGGTCGTTCTCTGCTTTGTCCTGCTGGCGTTGTTTTTGATCTCGATGATCGACATGCGCCTGATCATTCACGCGCAGGAACCGCTCTCCGTGAAAGAAAAATGGTTTGTGCGCCTGCCGTTTTCGGTCTACTTCGGCTGGATCACGATCGCGACCATCGCGGGAGCCGTGGCGCTGCTGGTCGGCATCGGCTTTAACGGTCTGGGACTAAGCGAAGCCACCTGGACGATACTCGTCCTCATCGTCGGCGCCGCGATCGGAATCGCGACCGCGCTGCGTTTTCGCGATATTCCGTATCTGCTCGTGCTCGTTTGGGCGTACGCCAACATCCTGTCCAACCACCTCTCTCCCACCGGATTTGCGGGCGTATACACGGGGGTTATCATAACGCTCATCGCTTCTCTTACCGCGTTTGCCGCGGTGATCGTTCTTCTCCTCGTGAAACAGGCGAAAGCAGCAAAACAATAATCGATATCGGTAGGTTTTATGCTTCAAGACAAGAATCACTATGACGCAATCATCATCGGCGGCGGGCTCTCCGGCTTAACGGCCGCGAGCCTGCTCGCCAAAAGAGGTCTCCATGTCGCGGTTGTTGAAAAAAGCGACCAGCCGGGCGGCTCCTGCGGCGTCTTCCGGCGCGGCGAGACCACGTTTGACCAGGGTTCCGCGATGCTTTACGGCTTCGGCGAGCGCGGCTTTAACGCGCACCGGTTTGTGTTCAACGCGCTGGAAGAGCCGATCGATGTGCTCAAGCACGAGCTGCTCTATGTTGTGAACTATGAAGGGCGGCGGATTCGCTTCTATTCGGATGTCGACCGGTTTGCCGAGGAGCTCTCGCGCGTGTTTCCAACGCAGGAAAAGCAGATTCACAGATTTTACCGCGACATGAAGCAGCTTTACCAGCATATTATGGTCGAATCCCCCAGCTATACCAC
>CAYVAO010000079.1:0-7435 GCA_964448895.1 uncultured Christensenella sp. | reverse complement strand
CAACGAGGCCGCGACAAACCCCTTAAACAGCGGATGCGCGCGGTTCGGGCGGCTCTTAAACTCCGGATGGAACTGTACGCCGATGTAGAACGGGTGGTCCTTGAGCTCCACCGTCTCTACGATGCGCTCGTCCGGCGACACGCCAGAAAGTTCGAGTCCCGCGTCGGTGAGGCGTTCGCGGTAGTCGTTATTGAACTCATAGCGGTGCCTGTGCCGTTCGTGTATCAGCGGCTGTGCGTAGCACTTCTCCAAAAGCGAGCCGGGAACCACCTTGCATGGATAGGTTCCGAGGCGCATCGTGCCACCCTTATTGATCGTAGCATACTGATCCGGCATGAAATCGATCACCTTGTGTGGGCTGTTTTCGTCAAATTCGCCGCTGTTCGCACCGAACAGGCCGGCAACGTTTCGCGCAAACTCAATCACCGCAATCTGCATACCGAGACACAGCCCAAGATACGGAATCTTGTTTTCACGCGCATATTTTGCGGTCTGGATCATGCCCTCTACCCCGCGCACACCAAATCCGCCGGGCAGAACGATTCCGTCAAGTCCCGCGAGCTTTTCATTCACATTTTTCGCGTCGATGGCTTCCGAATCGATCCACTCAATCTCGACCACCGCACTGTTTTCGTAGCCCGCGTGCCGCATGGCCTCCGCAACGGAGAGATACGCGTCATGGAGCTTGACATACTTGCCGACGAGGCCGATCTTCACGTGCTCTTTGCTGCTGCGCACGCGATCCAGCATCTCGTTCCATTCCTTGAGGTTCGGCTGCGGCAGGTCGAGCTGCAGCTCGCGGCAGACGACTTCGGAGAAATTGTTGCGCTCCAGCATGATCGGCGCTTCATAAAGCGTCTCAACCGTAAGATTCTCGATGACGCAATCGGGCTTGACATTGCAAAACAGCGCGATCTTCCGCTTGAGGTTTTCATCCACCGGACGATCCACGCGGATCACGATCATGTTCGGTGTAATGCCGGAGGATTGCAGTTCTTTGACAGAATGCTGTGTCGGCTTGGATTTGTGCTCATCCGAGCCGGAGAGATACGGCACGAGCGTTACGTGAATGTACAGGCAGTTGCTCGGCCCAACTTCGTGACCAACCTGACGAATGGCTTCTAAGAACGGCTGGCTTTCGATGTCGCCGATCGTGCCGCCAATCTCCGTAATGACCACATCCGCATGCGTCGCGTCCGCAACACTGTAGATAAAGCGCTTAATCTCGTTGGTCACGTGCGGAATCACCTGCACCGTTTCGCCCAGATACGCGCCCGCACGCTCGTTGGTCAGAATGTTCCAGTAGACCTTGCCCGTCGTAAGGTTGGAAAACCGGTTCAAGTCCTCGTCGATAAACCGCTCGTAGTGTCCCAAATCGAGGTCGGTTTCGGCTCCGTCCTCGGTTACGAACACTACCCCGTGCTGAAAAGGGCTCATGGTACCCGGGTCAACATTAATATACGGGTCCAGCTTTTGCGCGGCAACCTTCAGTCCGCGCGCTTTGAGCAAGCGTCCCAGCGAAGCCGCCGTGATGCCTTTCCCAAGCCCCGATACAACGCCGCCTGTTACAAAAATATACTTCGCCATACAATCTCCTCCGTGTCTCTTCCGTTCTATATTTACTATTTTTACAAATTGAATCACTGATTTTATCAAACACTGAATCAAGCCCGAACCCGGGCAAAGGAAATTTCATCGTTATTTTGATGGATGATACTGTTTAAACAAAAAGCAACGCCCCTTTTTGAGAGGGGCGTGAAACAGGGTGGCTACTCCACCGTGACGCTTTTTGCAAGATTGCGCGGTTGATCCACCGGACAACCTTTCTGTACCGCGAGATAGTAGGCAAGTAATTGCATTGGAACAATCGCGCAAAGCGGCGCGAGCGTCTCGTCCATCTGTTCAATCTGCCATTGTTCGTGGGAGTGTCCCACGGCGCCTTCCCAAACACCGTTGGTCACGGCGAGCACATGCGCGCCGCGCACGCGTACTTCCTCCATATTGCTCGCAACCTTTGCCTGCAAATCCGGCTGGGTCGCGAGGGCGACGACAAGCGAACCATCCTCAATCAGCGCGATGGTTCCGTGTTTGAGTTCGCCCGCGGCATATGCCTCGGAGTGAATATAAGATATCTCTTTGAGTTTCAGCGCGGCTTCCATCGCCAGCGCGTAGTCAAGTCCGCGTCCGATGAAGAACACGTGCTTCACCGCAAACGAACGACTGGCAAAAAACTGAATTTGTTCTTTGGTGTCCAATACCTTTTGCATCGCGGCTGGCACACGGCTCATCTCCTTGAGACGATCCGTCACCTGCTGCGCGGTCATCGTTCCGCGCTTTTGCGCAAGATCCAACGCACACAGATACATCACGATGATCTGCGTTAAATACGATTTTGTCGCGGCAACGGCGATCTCCGGCCCCGCGTAGGTATACAGCACATTCCCCGCTTCGCGCGAGATCGTGCTGCCGGTTACGTTGCAAACCGCCATCGTATCGCAGCCGAGCTCTTTTGCCCGACGCAGCGCCGCGATGGTGTCCGCGGTTTCGCCGCTCTGGCTAATGACCAAAAACGCCTCGCCGGGATCGATCAGCGTGTCGCCATAACGATATTCGCTGGCGATATCCACATCCACGCGAAGTTTTGCCATGTGCTCAATGAACTTTTTGCCGAGCATGCCGGCGTGATAGGCCGTTCCGCAGCTCACAATGTTCAAGCGCCCAAGGCTCTTTGCCCTCGCTTCATCCCAGGGGAAACGATCGGATTTCAACGTAAACTCTTTTGTCACATATTGATCGAAGGTCTTGCGGAACGCATCCGGTTCCTCGCAGATTTCCTTCATCATGTAGTGTTCGTAGTTGCCTTTTTTTGCGGACTCCACGTCCCAGTCGATGTGCATCGGCTCTTTCTCAATCGAGACGCCGAATTCATCGAAAAACTCGATGCCGCTCTTGTGCAAAATCGCCATCTGACGATCCTGAAGGAAGAACACATCGCGCGTATATTCCAAGATAGCGGGTATGTCGGAAGCGACGACGCTCTCGTTTTTACCGTGTCCCAGCACCATCGGGCTGTCCTTACAGGTGCAATAGATCGTCTCCGGATCGTCCGCGAAGAGAATCGCGAGCGCAAACGAGCCTTCCAGCATGGCGACCGCCTGCTTGAGCGCCGAGAACGCATTTCCACGATAGTAATATCCAAGCAGCTGAGCAACGACTTCCGTGTCCGTTTGGGAGACGAAGACGCAACCGTTTTTGATCAGCATGCTCTTGATCTGCTGATAATTTTCAATGATTCCGTTATGTACGATCGCCAGCGTTTTGCGGGTGTCCGTATGCGGGTGCGCGTTGATGTCCGAAGGCTCGCCGTGTGTCGCCCAGCGGGTGTGTCCAATGCCGCTTTTACCGCTGACAGGAGATTCGTCGAGTAAGTTTTTGAGGTTCTCGATCTTGCCCTTTGCCTTGCGCAGGGTCAGCTCGCTGCCTTCCCAAATCGCAACCCCTGCGGAGTCGTATCCGCGATAGGCAAGCGAAGTCAAACCGTTCATGAGAATGGGTACGCAATTCTGATCACCTGTGTATCCAACAATTCCACACATGCAGCAGGAATCCCCCCTTTGCCAAAAATGAAGCGTCCGATAATAAGCCGCCAACCGCCCACCCATTATCGGACGCAAAATCCTTTGGACATTATACAAAACCAAATCACTCGGCGTCAAGCAAATTTTACGCGGGGCGGACACAACTTCTTGCGCCGCCCCGTATTGTTAGATACATAATATAGAATGGATTCTCTTATTTATTCTGAAAGAACTGTTCGCCGTAGCCGTAGTGCTCGAAAACATAGTCGATATCCTTATCGCCTCTGCCGGAGAGATTGACGAGGATGGAGCCGCGGCTGTTTTCGCGCGCATAGCGCATGGCGTATGCAAGCGCATGCGAACTTTCAATTGCGGGAATGATGCCTTCATAACGGCTGAGGTAGAAGAACGCTTCCATCGCCTCTTCATCCGTAACGCTCGTGTACTGCACACGGCCGACGTCGTGCATAAACGCATGTTCCGGGCCAACGGAGGGGTAATCCAGGCCACTCGCGATGCTGTAGACAGGCAGCGGTTCGCCTTGTTCGTCCTGCAGCAGCAAGCTCTCGAATCCATGCAGCACGCCTTTTTTACCGAATGTAATAGAGGCCGCGTTGTCGCCGATATTGCTGCCTCTGCCCATCGGCTCAACGCCGACGATCTCGACCGGCTCTTCATAAAACGTGGTGAACATGCCCGCCGCGTTGGAGCCGCCGCCAACACAGGCGCAGACCACATCCGGCAGAAGTCCTGTCATATCAACAAACTGCTCTTTGGCTTCGATGCCGACCACCATTTGGAAGTCTCTCACCATCTTCGGAAACGGATGCGGGCCGACCACGGAGCCGATGCAATAGATCGCGTCCTCATATTCGTTGAGGTACGCCCCAAACGCCGCGTCTACCGCTTCCTTCAGCGTCTTAAGGCCATGCGACACCGGGATAACGCGCGCGCCAAGCATCTTCATGCGCGTAACGTTCGGGGCTTGCTTGGCGATGTCCACTTCGCCCATGTAGATGTCGCACTCGAGGCCGAAATAGGCCGCCGCGGTCGCGAGCGCTACGCCGTGTTGGCCCGCGCCGGTTTCTGCGATCAGCTTTTTCTTGCCGAGGAATTTGGCGAGAAGTCCTTCACCCATGCAATGGTTGAGTTTATGCGCGCCGGTGTGGTTGAGGTCTTCTCTCTTGAGATAGATCTGCGTTTTGCCGAGCAGTCGACTCAGGCGCTCCGCATGATAGACGGGTGTAGGTCTGCCCTGAAACTCTTTGCGGATGCGGCGCAGCTCGCTGATGAACTGCGCGCTGTGGCAGATGGTTTCGTAAGCGTCGTCGATCTCTTTGAACACGGGTACGAGTTGCGGAGGCAGATAGGCCCCGCCATATTCGCCAAAGCGGCCGTTTTCGTCGGGATAGAGTTTGACATAGTTCGTAAAGTCCTGATAAGTCATCTTCATGGTGTTTTTCCCTCGCCCGCCGTTGGCCGCGGACTTTTTGTCCTTTCTTCTGTTTGAATTTAAGTTTCTTGTTTTGCGGCAAACAAAAACGCCCTCGCTTCGCCGTTATGCCGAAACAAGGACGATGCTCTCGCGGTGCCACCTTGTTTCCCGATTCATCATAAATCGGAGTCTTTATGGAAATGCCAACACATTCCCCGCGATATAACGGTCACGACCCGTCGCAGGATACTCTGTTCCCCTGCGCGCTCGGCGGTCCATTTGAACGATCGTTTCCTGCGGGACTTTCACCAGCGTCCCTGCTCTCTAAGAGGTCGTATTCGTCCGTTATCTCCGCTTCACAGCTTATGGTCGAAATTATATCGAATGCATATCTCTTCGTCAAGCACTTTTTTTGTGTTTTTTTTGTCATATGATCCGTGTTTCAACTGTCATATATGACGAAAGGATGAATTGCGCGGATTATGGTTGAAGTTAAGTGTGTTATATGGCATAATACACTTAATGAAATGCATATACTCCGTACCGACACAATTGTGCGGTCGGCAAAACCAACACCGCGCTCATCCGCGAAAGGGTCAAATCATGAAAAAAGCGTTGTTGACAGCTTTCCTTGCGGTCATGATCGCTTCCCTCTTCGGTTGCGGCAAAAAGCCTGAGATCACCTATGTGGATACGCTGCCTTGCGATCAGGCGAGCGGATACACCTGGGTTGCGCGCTCCAGCAGCGACGATACAGGACAAGTCTATATCGGGCAAACGTATCGGGATGACGAAACCTATGCGCTCATGGGCGCAAGCGGCGTGCTGGAAAACGCGTTTGCCGGTGTTGTTCCGGGTATTGCGACCGTAAGGCTCTACTATGTGCATTCGATCGATTGGGACGGCTCCAACAGCAGCGCGACGGGAACTGCCTATTACGAATTTCTCGTATACGACGATTTAACCATCCGTCTTCTCTATTCCGAAATCGAACTGCCGGACGAATTCTAGATTGTACAACAGTCAAAGCGGCGCTCCCGATCAACAGGAGCGCCGCTTTTTTGTTGTGTTTCGTTAGCGAATGAACAGCCCGTTTTCGTCGCGGTCGATGACCAGCGTGGTGTCGGGAGCAACGTCGGTTGCGATGATCTTTCGCGCAAGAAGCGTTTCAACCTTGCTTTGCAGATACCGCTTGAGCGGGCGCGCGCCGTAGAGCGGATCGCTGCCCTCGTCGACGATGAATTCTTTTGCATCGTCGGTCACATCCACCTTGAGTTGCCGCGCGGCAAGTCGTTTGTTCAAGTCCGCAATCAACAGATCGACGATCTGTTTGAGATCGATCTTCGTCAGCGGACGATAGAACACGATCTCGTCGAGGCGGTTGAGAAACTCCGGCCGGAACGACTGCTTCAGCAGCTGCATGACAACGTCTTTTGCGCTGTCGGTCACGCATCCGTCGCGATCGATTCCTTCCAGAATCACATCCGAACCCAGATTGCTGGTCAAGATCAGAATCGCGTTCTTGAAGTCCACCGTTCTGCCCTGACCATCCGTAATGCGCCCGTCGTCCAGCACCTGCAAGAGCACGTTGAGCACGTCCGGATGCGCTTTTTCCACCTCGTCAAACAGCACGACGGCATACGGCTTTCTGCGCACCGCTTCGGTGAGCTGACCGCCTTCGTCGTAGCCAACATATCCCGGAGGCGCTCCGATGAGACGGCTGACGCTGAATTTCTCCATGTACTCGGACATATCGATTCGCACCATGCTCTTCTCGTCGTCAAAGAGCGCCTGCGCAAGCGCTTTTGCAAGCTCCGTCTTGCCGACACCGGTAGGGCCAAGGAAGAGGAACGATCCGATCGGGCGATTGGGGTCCTGAATCCCCGCGCGCGAACGCAGAATTGCGTCGCTGACGCGATCCACCGCCTCGTCCTGACCGATAACCCGCTGATGCAGAATCTCCGGCAAGCGCAGGAGTTTTTCCCGCTCACCTTCCATGAGCCGCGAAACGGGAATACCCGTCCAACGGGCAACGATACGGGCGATTTCTTCCTCGCTCACGCGGTCGTGCAGATAGGTGGTCTCGTGCTGCCCGCTCTCGGCGAGTTTCTCTTCTTTTTCGAGATCACAGACGAGCTGCGGCAGTTTGCCGTATTTCAGCTCGGCGGCCTTGTTGAGATCATACGCGCTCTCCGCCGTGGCAATCCTCGCGCAGTTGCTGCACTTTACCGATGGCGGATTTTTCGTTTTCCCACTTGGCCTTCATCTCGTTGAAGTTTGCGCGGAGTTCCGCGAGTTCCCGCTGAATCTCTTCCAGATGCTCGCGGCTGAGTTTGTCCGTCTCTTTCTTGAGCGCGGCTTCCTCAATCTCCAACTGCATGATCTTGCGGCTGCTTGCGTCCAACTCCGTCGGCATGCGATC
>CAYVAO010000078.1:0-7461 GCA_964448895.1 uncultured Christensenella sp. | reverse complement strand
ATCCGGGAAAACGGGATCAAAGAGTTCTATCTTGCGGGCGCGGACGCCACCGCTTGCGTGAAAGCAACCAGTTACAACATGCGAAAGGACGGCTACCCCGTTCACATCCTGTCGGATTGCATCACGAGCTACGACAAGCGCAAAATTGACGAAATGATTCGCTATTACGAGAGCAAGGGTTGTGAAATTCTAACGTTTTCGGAATTGTAAAGCCACGATCGCGTATAAAAAAGGAACTGCGCGCGCAGTTCCTTTTTGAGTTGCTTGAATAGATTAACCCGCGGGTTGTTCCGCCGTGGTGTCCGTTGTCGTGGTGTCGCCGGCCGCTTCGTCGAGCTTTGCCTGTGCGCCGCCCGCGCAGGTGTCGCAGGGATCCCAGCGGTTTGCCGCGAACGCATCGTCCAGCGTGCCCGCATACAGCGTGCCGCCTTCGGCTGCGGGGGTTTTGTCCTTGATGTACGGGCAATTGCGGTCAAAGTGGTAGCTCTTGCCAAACTTCGTCCAGTAGACTTCGCCTACGGCTTCCGCCTGCGCTTCTTCCTGCATCTGCTGCACTTGCGCTTCGCTCGGCTGCTGATAATCGACCGAGGCGGCACCCGCGCCGAGGAATAGCGCCGCGAGCAGAGCAATCAGAATCGTCTTGGTCTTTTTGTTGAGTTTATCGGATTTTGCGAGGAGGAAAATACCGATCGGCAGGAAGCAGACCAGCACCATGATCACGCCAAGCTGGGGCCAGAGCGTGCGCACGAGCTTGCTGTCCGAAAGATTCGGGCGAATGCGGTTTGCTTTCTTCCAGAGCTGCGCTGCGACGATGCAGAAGATCGCGTCGAGTATCAGCGCGCCGACGAGGAGCTGCATTTCGAGATCCGCGAATGTCAGCGCCTGGTTGCGCATGGCGTAGCTAAACGCAAAGAACGCGCCGACTTCCGCCGCCAGCGCGAGCACCCAGAGGATGATTGCGCCAATGCGAAGACCCTTCACGGAACCTTTGCCGCCTGAAGAGGGAGCTTCGTCGACAGACGATTCCACTGCTTCTTCTACTTCATCCACTTTCTCCGCCGATACCGGCGCTTTTTTCGGCGCGGACTTGGTGGGAGCGGACTTGGTGACAGACCCCTTGGACTGTGCTGCTTTTTTCGCGGCTGCGGCGCGTTTTGCGGCTTCCGCTTTTGCCGCGTCAGACACGGTTTTCTTCTCCATAGATTCCCTCCACGATTCAAACTAGTAATTTATTACAGTATAACAATAACAAAAATCGTTTGCAAGAACTCCACAAACGACAAAATGGAATCTATGGCGAACCGCTCGACATACTGCTATAATGGTGTTGCATTCCACATAGAATGAATCGCTTGTATCAAAGGGATTTCGTGGATTGTCCTGTCCAAACACATCATAGTAGGAGCGAAGAAATCAAGACATGTTGAATTTTGAATTTTACTCTCCGACGCGCCTGATCGTTGGCAAAGGCACGGCGGATCAGATCGGTGCCCATATCGCACCGCTGGCCCAAAAGGTGCTGGTGCATTACGGCAGTGATCGCGTGGTGAAAGACGGCTTACTCAAAAGAGTGACCGATTCACTCAGCGCCTCCGGCGTTTCTTACGTGACCCTCGGCGGGGTCATTCCGAATCCGGACGTCGAACTGGTGCGCGAAGGCATCGCACTCGCGAAAAAAGAAAACGTGGAGCTTGTGCTCTGCGTTGGCGGCGGCTCCGTCATCGACTCCGGCAAAGGCATCGCGCTGGGACTGAAAAATCCCGACCTCGATATCTGGGAAATCTACGAAAAGCAGCTGGAGACCAAGGGATCGTACCCTGTTGCGTGCTTGTTGACCTTTCCCGCCGCGGGATCGGAAGGCAGCAACAGCACCGTATTGAGCAACTACAAAACGCACAAGAAGTGCGGGTACAATCGCGAATGGAATCGTCCGGTGCTCTCCGTGATCGATCCGACGCTGTTTGCGAGCATTCCGAAGTTTCAGATCGCTTCCGGCGTTGCGGACATGATGAGCCACATTTTCGAACGGTATTTTTCGAATACCGAACACACGGAGCTTTCGGATGCGCTGAGCGAGGCGACGCTGAGAACCCTGCTCACGTTCGGCGAAAAGGTGGTCAAAGACCCGACGGATTACGATTCGTGGTGTCAGGTTGCGCTTTCTGGCACGATTGCGCACAACAACATGCTGGGCGTTGGCAGAGAGCAGGACTGGGCCTGCCACAAGCTGGATCATGAGCTCACCGCGCGCTTTGGCGTGACCCACGGCGCAGGCCTCGCGGTGCTGACTCCCGCGTGGATGCGCTATGTCTGGCGCGTCAATCCGAAGCGCTTTTATGATTTCTCCGTTCGCATCATGGGGCAGGAGGATCAGCCGAAGGCCGTCGCCGCCACGATCGAGAGCGGCATCTCCGCGTTGGAAACGTTCTATTCGCGGCTTGGGCTGCCGAGCAGGCTGGTCAAGCTCGGCGTCGATCCCGCGCAGATTGCGGACATGGCGCGGGTGGTTACCCACGCGCCGGACGGCTCGGATCGTCCCGTCGGCGGACTCAAGAAGATCTACGAGGCGGATGCAAAAACGATCTACGAAAAAGCGATTTAACACAGAACAACAAAAAAAGAGGCGAGCGCCTCTTTTTTGTTGGCTCAAAATCGGTTATTTTCCCGCCAGACGTTTGATCGCCTCGGCGATGAGCTTTGTATCGAAGCGAACGCTTTCGACCGTGCAGGATTCGTCCGGCATGTGCGCCTGCGCGGCTTCGTCTTCCGGCTCCACGCCGAAGGCAACCGCGTTTTCAAACGAGCGGGCATACGTACCGCCGCCGATGGAGAGCGGCTTCGCCTTCTTGCCGGTGGCTTCGCTGTAGATATCGAGAAGCGTGTTCACCAGCTCGCAGTTGGGATCGATATAGTGTCCTTTGGAGATTTTTTCGTGTACGCGGGTAAAGCCGATCTGCGCAAACTTTTCGTCCTCCGCCGCGAGCAGCTGCTCCGGCGAAACGCTGAAGGGGAAGCGGCAGTCGAGCGTGATCGTGACGGAATCCTCCGTCCATTCGATCATGTTGGGGGAGAGTGTCAGCCTGCCGGAATCGTCCGCAATGTCGAGGCCGAAGGCTTCGCCATGCTGGTCAAACGCGAGGAGAGCCGCAAGCGACGACGCGGTCGCGAGGTCTTCCGCATTCAGCGGCTGTTCCTTCAGCGCGTCGAGCAGCGCAAGCAGCGCGTTCTGCGCGTCCTGCGGAGTGGAGGCATGGCCCGCGCGACCGACGGCGCGGAGCTCGCCCTCGTCGTTGCCACTTAGCAGCATGCCGTGCTTGGCGTCCACGGGTTCGGGCGTAAAGGGCAGATATGCCACCGCCTCGCCGGGGATGACGTTTGGCGCGGTGCCGCAAGAGATGCGGACTTCGCTACCAGAGAGTTTCTTCGTATAGGTAGTTTGCCCGATGTTCTTTTCGGAGTTGATGACCGGATACGACCCGTCCGGCGTGAAGGCCAGCGTGGGATTCGGCTCGGTCTGCTTGTAGCGGTTCACACAGGCCCAACCGCGCTCTTCGTCGCAACCCAAGAAGATGCGAACGCGGCGCTTGAGCGGGATGCCCGCTTCCTTGATGGCGCGGAGGGCGTAGAGCGAGGAGATCGCGGGGCCTTTGTCGTCCATCACGCCGCGACCGATCAGCCGGCCGTCCTTCTGAGTAAGGGTAAAGGGATCGCTCGTCCAACCGTTGCCGGTGGGCACGACGTCCAGATGCGCCATGATCATGAGCATCTCGTCGCCTTCGCCATAATCGATCACGCCGCAGTAGCCGTCGAGCGAGCGGGCGGAGAAGCCCATTTCACGCGCGAGGTCGAGGGTATAGGTGAGCGCGTTGTGGATATGCCGGCCCAGCGGCATGCCTTCTTCCGGCTCGCCCTGGGAAACGCTCGGAAACGAAATCAGCTTGCCAAGAGAGGAAAGCTGTTCGTCAAAATGCTGGTCGATTAGAGATTTATACATCGTTTTGCCTCCATATACATGCGCATGCCTGCGCGAATACGCTGCCATTATCATACCCACCGACGGTGGAAAATGCAAGCCGTCCGACTGCATCACGTCGTGGATCGGGTTGACTTTTATACGCGGGATTGATACCCTTTCTTTATGGAACAACAAGAGAAAACCTGGATGCAGACGCTTCCCTGCGGGCGGAAGTTGACCATTACGTTGGATCGTGCGGCAGCAAAAGCCGCAAACGAGCGCGGTGAAATCGCGGTTTATGACGATCGCTTTACCGAAAATCCCTCGTTTCAGGTACTTGACTCCTACCGCATCCGCAAAAATCGCGTCAAACGTGAGGTGATTCGCGCGATGATCGCCTATAACGCGGCGCATCCGACAGACCCTGCATGGCAGCGGACGGAAAACAACCTCGTTTTGGAGTGGATGGAGCAAAACCTCGCCTATCTCGTGGGCTTTTTACGCAGCAGGGCGGCAAGCGTCGATTTGGAGTACCATGCGGAGGCCAAAGGCGCGCTGGGGTATTTCATGAAGAGCGCGTGGGAAGTGATATTGGGGTATCTGAAACCAAAGAAGAACTAAATAGTTCTCGAAAGACGGTAAACGCCGTCTTTTTTTTATGCTCGGACATACACGAAAAATAGTTGAAACTTTATTTTAAATAGGCCTTGATTCTAATTTTTAATGCCTTTACGCTTTGAAACAAGGATATCCTTGCTATCAAAGAAAAGGAGAAACCGACAAATGAATCAAGATCAAACACAGATGTTGGAAGAGGCGGTTCGCCGTCTCGACGACAACATCACTGGCATACTGATCCAAAAAGACGGCGAAACGAGATATGAGAACTACTATCACGGCTGCTCTGCGGAAAACGCCGCGCATGTGTTTTCGGTGACCAAGAGCGTCTTTTCCGCTTTGATCGGGATCGCGATCGAGAAAGGCTTGATCCACAGCGTTGAGCAGAAGGTGCTGGACTTTTTTCCGGATTACGAGATTCTGCAACACGAAAAGACGATTCAGCACATTACGATCAAACACCTGCTGACGATGACCGCGCCATACAAATATGAAACCGAGCCGTACCTGCTGTTTTTCACGAGCCCGAACCCGGTTCGCGCCGCGCTCGACTTGCTGGGCGGGGAGAAACCGATTGGCGCGTTCCACTATGCCGCGATCGGTGGCACGCATATCCTCTCCGGCATTCTCTCGCGGGCAACCGGGCAAAGCGCGCTTGCCTTTGCGCAGGAAAACCTGTTTGCGCCGCTGGGAATTCGGGTTCCGAACGATATCGTGATCCGCAGCGAAGAAGAGCACGGCAGGATCATGAACGATCCAAACACGCGCGGCTGGGTAGTCGACCCGCGGGGAAACAACTTCGCAAGCTGGGGACTGTTCCTCTCGCCGCGCGAGATGGCGAAGATCGGCCAACTATACCTCGGCGGCGGCATATGGGAATGCAGGCAGATCGTGCCCGCTGCATGGATTGCGGAAAGCACGCGGGAACATAGTCGCGCGGTTGAGCTGGGCAACCTCGCGTATGGCTATCTTTGGTGGATCATCGATTCCGAGAGCTTTGCAGCGTTGGGCGATGGCGGAAACGTGATCTACGTGAACACAAACAAAAAGCTCGTGATCGCCATGACGGCATTTCTGACACCGGATGTGAAAGACCGGATCGGGTGGATCAAAACCGAGATTGAACCGCTACTATCATATTAGAAGACGCGATGTAATACAAAAGAGCGGGAGGTAACCTTCCCGCTCTTTGTTTGCTTGACTTGTCCGACTGCGCGAGACGGCTTCTTAGAAGATCAGTGAGATCAAAAGAGAGCAAAGCGTAATAACGCCGTTGAGCAGGTTATGCGCAAGCATAGGGCCTACCACGCTCTTTGTCTTCACCATCAACCAGCCGTAAAACGCGCCGAAGATTAGGCAGGTGATCTGCTGCGCTAGGTTAAAGTGCGTGATGGCAAACGGATGCAGATTGAAGTTGATGTGCGCGAGCATGAAGATCAGCGTTGCGCACGCGATGGCGACGATGTTTGCCGTGGTTTCCTTCTTCATAAACGTGCGAAACACGAGAACCATCAGCGGGATCGTCATCGCGCGGAAGAGAATCTCCTCGCTGGTGCCGGAGAGCAGGATTTCGAACAAAAAGTTCCCGATGAAGTTGCGGGCGGTCAGCGGGTAGGCAAACGACGCGTCTACAACGCCGGATCGGGTAAGAAGATACGACAGTGCGAACTGAATCACAAACCAGACACCGCAGAAGAGTAGCACACTGCGAATGGAGAAGCGCAGCTCGTTTTTGTTGAAACCGAAATCCGGAACTTTCTTTCGCAGCACAAGCGCGAGCAGCGCGATGAGCAAAAACGCTGCAATCGCTTGAAACACATGGTGAATCGAGATCACAAGAAACGCCTGATCCGGGTCAAAGCGCATCAAAGGAGATGCGACTTGCTCCGCAAGATTGTAGCTCATGCCGCTGATTACGGTGGTGAGCGCATACAGCGCGACGGTGATCAGCGGCACGCTCAGCCAGAGAAGCCAGCGTACGGGACGCTGAGACAAGGGTTTAGACTCCATAATGCCTCCTTTTGCGCAAATTGCGCGGCATTGCTTCATGAAAAACCGCCGCGCTTGGCGACGGTTGCTTGTTTGATTGTATGCGGGGATTACATCCCCAGCGCTTCGTGAACGTCCTGCATGCCGAGGATGCTCTTTTGAATTACGTCGTCGAGTGTCATGCCGAGCAGTTCGCAGCCGCCCAGGATGACCTCGCGATTGACCCCCGCGGCAAACTTCTTGTCCTTGAACTTCTTCTTCACGCTGGAAACTTCCATGTCCATAACGCTTCTGCTGGGCCGCATGTAAGCCGCCGCCGTGATGAGACCCGTGAGTTCGTCGATGGTATACAGCACGGTCTCCATCCGCTTCTCCGGCTTGACATCGACGCAGAGACCCCAGCCATGTGCGAGGATCGCGTGTATGAACGCCTCGTCATAGCCGGCCTCGGCAAGCAAACGCGGGGCCACTTTCAGGTGCTCTTCCGGCCACTGCTCATAGTCCACATCGTGTAATAATCCCACGATGCCCCAATAGTTCTCGTCCTCGCCCGCTTCGCGCGCGAAATAACGCATGACGCCTTCTACCGCAAACGCGTGCTTCAGCAGCGCTTCGCTCTTCGTGTAAGCTTTCAGCGTGGAGAGCGCATGTTCCCTTGTCAAATCCATCTCTTTTACCTCGCTGTCTTTTTTACGATTCATCATACCACATGATCTCAAACGGGCACGCCTAGCGAACGCGTGCTGTGCGTTTTTCAACGCGGCACGAAATTGTTACGGCGTTATTTGTATGCCCATTGGCCTGACAATTGCAATCACACGGACATTTCTCAATATCATATAATAAAATTATAAAAAAGGGCAATATATTTTAGAATCTTTTCTTGACAGAGCACTTCA
>CAYVAO010000077.1:0-7561 GCA_964448895.1 uncultured Christensenella sp. | reverse complement strand
GCGGCCGACATTTGACAACGTTGGTAATATACAGGTCTTCGCGCCGCATGTCAATCGCTGAAAACATTTTATCGAGCAATTGCCCCGCTTTTCCTACAAAAGGACGCCCTTGCGCGTCTTCATCCGCACCCGGACCTTCGCCGACCAGCATGATTTCCGCATGGCGGTTTCCTTCGCCGAGAACGATGCTGTGTCGCATTTGGCAAAGACCGCAACGCCGGCAGTTCTCAATTTGCCGCTCAATCGATTCCCAGCTTAGCTCAGGCATATCGCGCGTCCTTCATTCAAATATCGTTTTTAAACGTGCTCTGCGGCGTCCTCATCCAACATGAAAATCGCGTTTTGATGCAGTTGTAAATAGCTCGCGGGTACATTCGGCAGCACAGGCCCAGAGATCACGAGCGGCGCGATCCTGCTCAGCTCATAACCGGAGAGCACCGCAATCACGCGCTTTGCCGCCATGATGGTGGAGATACCTACCGTAACAACCCTTCCTGCTTCCGTGCGCTCTACGTGTGTGACGGGCGCAAGCTCCGATCCCGGCATGTTGCAGGCGACTCTGCCGTCCGCGCCGACGGTGCAAACGACCGTGTCCAGCCCGCCAACGTCGAGAATTGCGTTCTCATAATCGTTGCAAAGAACGCTCCAATCCCGTGCCTCCGCGCAGGGAGCAAAGATATTTTCCGTCAAGATATTGACGCGGTCGTAGAGCATGGCATGCATGCGAGACTCATCGGTCACTTCCGTATCCTGCTTGACATGCTCGTAGAGGTTAAACGCGCGAATGCTCGCCCAGTCGAGAAGGCCGTCGCTCGTCATACCGGCAATCTTTCGATAGGCGGACGCAAGCGAAGAACTGCAGTCCAGTCCCAACGCGCTGTTTGGTTTTTCTATGATGCAACCCGCGAGCAGCGTGGCAAGCGCCTGGCTGAGCGTGTCGCTATCGCGATAGACGAGGACGCTCATTTCATCTCTCCCATCGCTTCAACGGCGTTGATGAACAGGAGCACATCGCCATAGACATCTTTGCGGTTGATCTCGTTGAGCATTTCGTGGCGACCGCCTTCGTAGAGCTTGAGCTCCGCGTCGTGTCCGGTCTTCGTCAGCCAACCGTGAACCTGCTTGACGCCCTTGCCCTTGCCGCCAACGGGGTCCATCGCGCCGGAGAAGACGAGAATCGGTTTGTTGGGAACGCGCTTTGCCCATTTTTCGTTTGAAATCTCAGTTAAGCCCGTGAACACATCATACATTGCATGCGCGGTAAACGGAAAACCGCAATTCTCGTCCGCAACATAAGCGTCAACCTTTGCTTCGTCCCGCGAGAGCCAGTCGTTGACGGTGCGATTCGGCTTAAACGCGTTGTTATACGAGCCAAAGCTCATCTTAAACAGCGTTTCGCTCGGCAGTTTGCCACCGTTTTTCTTGATCTCGCGCTTGGCAATCCATTTGCCGATACCGAGTACGGGGTTTGCGCCCGCCGTACCGGAGAAAATATACGCATCGAAGTCCTCTCCGTAGCGTCCCGCATAGGTACGCGCAAGGAAGGAACCCATCGAATGTCCCATCAGGATAAAGGGTATCGCGGGAAAGTCCTTTTTCACGAGTTCACGCATGGTCTGCATGTCGTTCACGATCGCATCCCAACCGTTTTTCTCGCCAAAATATCCTTTTGGCATACCGGCTACGATGCTTTTGCCGTGGCTCGCAATATCGTTTCCATAGACCAATACGCCGTTTTCGGCTAAGAACGATGCAAACTCGTCATATCGGTCGATATGCTCCGCCATTCCGTGTGTGATTTGCAGCGCGGCGTGCGGATCTTCGGGAATCCACATACGATATCGGATATCGCAAAGCCCGGTTGCGGAAGGAAATCGTTTCTCACGAAGAGTGAATTTCATACGCCAAACCTCCCCGACAATAATAAAAAAGTATACCACTTTCCGGTGGAATACTCAATATTTGAAAGGAGATTGCCTGCATAATACGTCTAGTTGCTTCGATCATGAATAGCACTTACAGTTTGCGCTCGTAAATCAATTCGTTTTCTTCGTTTCCAATCAAAGTAAAGTCCAATTTCTTGAGAAGCTGTATTGAGGCGAGGTTTTGCGCCTCTACTCCGGCCTTTACCAGCGCTAATCCCGCCTGTTTCAGTTGCGATAGCAACTGCGTCACAACCTCAAATGCATACCCTTGTCGCGCAAATTGCGGCGCTATCGTATAGCCGATCCAAGCGGTGTTTTTCTCCAGCTTGAGATAAAGATCGCCGAGCAATTCACCGGTTTGCCCGCTTACAACCGCAAGTTGAACGCCTTCGCGGAAACTTGGCTTCTTCAAAAGCGCCGCTTTGTATTCCAGATATTTCTTACCCTTAAAACCCTGAAACTGCATCCAGTCCAGGTTGTTGCGATAAGACATGAAAGCTTCCAAATCGCTTTCTTCAAAAGGACGGATACGGCACCGTTCGGTTTCAAATGGTATCGGCATGCTCTGCTCCAATCTAACTAGCTACCAATATTATAACAGATCAGTCGATCACAATTTCTTTGAATTCCCCGAATAGCTCCGCTTCCGCGTCGTCGTGCGTGATCACGAGGATGGGTACGTTTGCTTCCAGCATCGCTTGCGCCGCGATGCGCTTGTTATCTTCATCCAACCCGGTAAAAGGTTCGTCGAGAAACAGAATGTCTCCGCCGTACGCCAGCGCGCGGGCGATCGCAACGCGCCGCTTCATCCCGCCGGAGAGTTCGCGAGGGAGCTGGCAAAGGTTTTCGCCGAGACCGAGTCGTTCCAGCGTGTTTTTCGCGCGCACTTCATCCGAACCCATAGCCGCGTTTTCCAGTGCGGTTGCCCCAGCCAACAGGCGATCCTCCTGAAACACGACGGCGGGTTTTCTGCCCTGCATGCCGGTAATCTCTCCAGCATCCGGCTTCTCCAACCCCAGCAGAAGGCGAAACAACGTCGTCTTCCCCGCGCCGGACGCGCCGCGAATCACCGTGACTCCGCTAAGCGGAATCTCGCCCGTGTAGTCCTTTAAGACGGTATGTCCGTCAAATGTTTTCGATAGATTTTGGATAGAGATACGCTCATGCATCACGGCGAATCCTCCGCATACTTTTTACCAGCAGCCATTCCAGCAGCATAGAGAGCGCGACGATGATCAGCGTCCAAGCGAACAGATCGACCGTCTCGATTCGCAGTTTGGATTGATACAACCGGAACCCGATCGATTTTTGCGGCAGCGCGATGATCTCTGCCGCGACGCCGGACTTCCACGCAAAACCGAGCGATGTAGTGCAGGCCGCGAGAAACTGCGGCAACACGGACGGCACGTAGATTTTCTTCACGATCTGCCAACGGGAAAGCCCGAAAAGCCTCCCCATCTCGACCAAACGAACGTCGGTCTGCAAGATCGCTTCCGCCGTCGCCGTCCAAACCATCGGCACCACCATCAGAAAGCTGATGAATAGCGGCACCAGATCGGACGAAAACCACAAAAGCGCCAGCAGGATAAACGACGTAACCGGAGATGCTTTCACAATCGCGCGTAAAGGCGATAACAGCGCCTCCGCAAAACGCGAACGCGCAGTGAGCACCGCGAGCAGCACGCCCGCGAGTACGCCGAGAACATAACCACTCATGATGCGCAGCAGCGTCAGCCCCGCGTAAAGCCAAGTTTCGCCCTTCGTGAGCAGTACGGCGAGGCGGGACAGCGTGGCAAACGGCGAAGGAAGCAGGAGCTCCTTGCCGACAAGGAGACTCCCCGCTTCCCATACCGCGAGATAGATGAGCGCGATCAGCGCTGTTTGCAGTAGTTTTCGCTTACTCGGCATACAGGTCGTCGCCGGGCAGCTTGCCGCCGACGGACGCCGGGTTTGCGGTGAAGAGCACGTTCAGCACGGCGGATGCGGCAGACTTTGCTTCATCACCCGTGATGCTGACGATGTAGCTGCGCGGAATCGCCTGCTCGGCAATCGCGGCGGAACCGACGATGCCAAGATCTGCAATCTTCTGCGCCGCATCCGCGGAGGTGTTTACCTTTTCCACAGACGCTGCGTAATCCGCAAGGAACGCCTTCACCTGATCGGGATGCTCATTATAGAACGTACGGCTTGCGATATACACGCCCATAACGAGCTTCGTACCGGAGGCTGCTTCCCAAGCTGTGTTCAGGTCGAGCGCTACGCGCGCGTCCGGATTTTTGACCATAACCGCCGAAACGAACGGTTCCGGCAAGAGGGCGATCTGTGCTTCGCCGGAGGCAACCATCGCGGCAAGCGCCGTGTGCTCGCCAACGTATTGCACCGTGACCTGATCGGTCAGGCCGTTTTGCGCCAGCAGGTAGTCGAGCACATACTGCGGGGTCGCGCCTTCGCCGCTGGCATAGATCGTCTTGCCCGCAAGATCGGCAAGAGAGTTGATCGTGTTGCCATTTTCTACGATGTAGAGAACGCCGAGCGTATCGAGGTTTAGTAGAACCACATTGCCTTCGGTCTTGTTATACAGCACCGCGGCAAGATTGAGCGGCACCGCTGCGATGTCGATTTCGCCGTTGACAAACTTGCCGACGACCACGTCCGGCGCGTCCTGCAGCTCGACATTATACTTGCTGGTATCATCCATCATGTAGCTGATGCCCATGCCGGTCGGGCCTTTGAGCGCGGCTACGTTAACGGGTTCGGCGGGGGCTTTTGCGCAGCCCACGGCGAACACCATGACCATCAGGGTCAGAATCGCGAGTAGTTTTTTCATTCGTTTTCTCCTTTTGACAGGCGGAATGCCCGCCCGTGCCGTTCTATTTTTCCTTCGGAAACCAGTTTATCCATCGCGCGGTAGAGCGTTGTCCTGCCGATGCGAAGCGCTTCCGCAAGCAGACTTACGCTCCATTCCGATTCGTACAGCCCGTTTTCCGCGCGAGTTTTAATATAGTTCAGTACGCGTTCCTCCACGCTTTGCGGCAAGAATCCATCTAGCCGTCCACTCAAAAAGCGGATGCGCGCGGTGAGATAGCGCAGATAGTTTTCCGTCACGCGAAAGTCTTGTTTCATCATGGTGCAGAGCGATTCCTGCGAAATCAGCAGCACCCACGTGCTCTCCATCGCCATCACGCGGGCAACATACGCTTCTTCGTCGTGAAAAAGCGACGCCGCGCCGAACAAATCGTTTTGCCGAAGTACGCTCATCGGCATCTTGCCCGTATCGCTCTCTTTGGTCACGGCGCAGGCCCCGTAGAGTATGATTCCCAGCGCGCGTTCGGTATCCGCGCGGTCGAAGATCACCTGATCCTTTTCAAAATGCTCCACGCGCACGCCGGGCATGCCCAACAGAACAAATATCTCCTCTTCCTGGATGCCGGAATAGAGAAACGTGCTTGCCACGAGTTTTGCATATGCGGTTGGATTGAGGGATCGACTCATAGCCATCCTTACCGGCAAATCGTTCGCGCTGATTCATTTGAATCCGTCGAACATCGCCGTTTTTGTTCCATATGGTACATTTTATCAATTCTTTTGGATTTGTCAATCCGGTATTTCAAGATCGATTCAAGAATTTTTAAAAGGAAATACGAACTCGTGTTTGTGTTTCAAACACGTCTATGATATATTGATGAGTAGAATATTTACCCAAAGGAGCGACGAACGATGAAGTTGATCTCGTGGAATGTCAACGGGCTTCGCGCCTGCATTACGAAGGGTTTTTACGATTTTGTCGGCGAGCAGCAGCCGGATATCCTCGCCTTGCAGGAGACGAAGATGCAGCCGGAGCAGTTTGACGGCGGTATCGAAGGATATCAAATCTACTGGAACAGCGCAGAAAAAAAAGGCTACTCCGGCACTGCTGTGTTCGTGAAAAACGAGCCGCTCAACGTGACCTACGGCATCGGTATGCCGGAGCACGACAACGAAGGCCGCGTGATCACGCTGGAGTACCCGGATTTTTATTTTGTGACGGTCTATACGCCGAACTCGCAGAACGAGCTCAAGCGCCTCGATTACCGCATGACTTGGGAAGACGCGTTCCTCGCTTTTCTGAAGGAATTGGACGTGAAAAAGCCCGTCGTCGTCTGCGGAGACCTCAACGTAGCGCACAAGGAAATCGATCTGAAAAACCCCAAGACCAATCGTATGAATGCGGGCTTTACGGATGAAGAACGCGCCTGTATGACGCGGCTGCTCGAAAACGGGTTTGTCGATACCTTCCGCCATTTTTATCCCGATAAGACGGAGGCCTACAGCTGGTGGAGCTACATCGGCGGCGCGCGCTCCCGTAACGCGGGTTGGCGCATCGATTATTTTCTCGTTTCCGAGCGGATGATCGACCGCGTGGAAGACAGTCAGATTCTAAGCGAAGTGCTCGGCAGCGACCACTGCCCCGTATTGATTCAAATGAAAGATTAAACAAGCGGCATTGGAGAACCTATGATCATTCTCGCGTCCTCTTCCCCGCGCAGACGGGAACTTTTGTCCATGATTGGACTTCATTATGTCATCGAGACCTCAGGCGAAGAAGAAATTCAACCGCACGGCCTCCCTCCGGCGGAGTTTGTAAAAACCCTCGCGTTACAGAAAGCGCAACCGGTGGCTGATCTGCACCCCGAAGATTGCGTCATCGGCGCGGACACCATCGTCTATCTCGAGGGCGATATCCTCGGCAAGCCGCACACGCCGGAAGTCGCAAAAGCGTACTTAACCCGCATGCAAGGAAAACAACACATTGTCTTCACAGGGGTTGCTGTTTTGAAAAACGGAAAAGCGGACGTACGCCATTGCGAAACGCGCGTCACCTTCGCGCCCATGACACAGCGCGAAATCGAAGCCTATGTCGCCACCGGAGAGCCGCTGGACAAAGCCGGCGCGTACGGCGTGCAAGGCCCCGGCGGCATCTTCGTAGAGCGCGTGGAGGGCAACTATTTTAACGTGATCGGTCTTCCGCTGCCGCTGCTCTACAAAATGCTGATCGACGCGGGAGAAGTCGTTATCTAGTACTTTTTGATCAAGATTAGATTATGAATGAAATCATCGAAGAAAAACTAAAGCTGCTCCCCTCCTCACCCGGCGTTTACAAGATGTTTAACGCCGCGGGTGAGGTCATTTACGTTGGAAAAGCGATCTCGCTGAAAAATCGCGTTCGTCAGTACTTTCAATCCTCAAAAAATCACCCGCCGAAAGTCGCTGCCATGGTGCGGCAAATTGCGGACTTTGAGTATATCCGCGTCGCAAACGAGACCGAAGCGTTTTCGCTGGAATCCAACCTGATCAAGGAATTCAAGCCGAAGTATAATATTCTGCTCAAGGACGATAAACACTTTCCCTATATTCGCGTCGATCTAAGGCAGGATTTCCCGCGGTTGGAGGTCGTCCGCCGCGTGAAGAAGGACGGCGCAAAGTACCTTGGCCCCTTCCTTTCCGGCCTGCTCCTGCGGGATGGTCTCGCGCTCGTACGCGAACAATACCCGATTCGCCAGTGCAAAAAGGACATTGCGCGCATGATTGCGCGGCGGGAACGCCCGTGCCTCATGTATCACATCGGCAAATGCTGCGCGCCCTGCTCCGGCAATGTT
>CAYVAO010000076.1:0-7609 GCA_964448895.1 uncultured Christensenella sp. | reverse complement strand
CTGCAGCGGCGACGCATGCGCTATTGTTTTGTAGCAGTAGAGATTGCGGGATGGCTTTTTCGTGCATTCAGTTGAAGAAAATACGAAGGTCAAGCAGAAGCTTCGTTACGCGTTTTTCTAAATATAGACGCTGTTTATTTTACGCTTTTTAGTGCAAAATGGAACAGCAAAGACCGGATTTAGCTGTGCGATTTTATGAATCAATAGGATCAGGCAATGAACCGGAAAAAAATTCCGCTTTCTTTTTGGGGAGATCGACGAAAAGTCGACTCAATCCACGAAGGAGTCGTGCTATAATAAAAACAATCCATCTATTGTATATTCAAGCATGTTTCACAACTTTGCTGCGTTTTTCTTAAGGATTCAATCGAAAAAACACCTGACGGGAGACATTTCGCTCCTGAACCACCAAATCGAGAAGGAGAGACATTTTCATGAACATTCAGCTTTGCGAGAACGGGCATCATTATGATCAATCCAAGTACGCCCAATGCCCGTACTGCAATCCGGCCTTTGCGGAAGTCAACCGTACCGTTCCGCTCGATCAGCCGTCCGGTTCGTTTGACGCGGGCTTTGGCGGCGACACGGGCGATATCGGTAAAACGGTTCCTCTCGATAGCAAGGACGAAGTGACGGTACCCATCATTTCGAAGGATAAAGACGGCAGGAGTTTCGATCCAGTGGTCGGCTGGCTCGTCTGCATCGAAGGGCCGGACAAGGGCAAGGATTACCGCATCTTGAAAGGCAACAGTTCCATCGGACGTGGTGCAACGGCGCAGATTCGCAGCCTGGGAGACAGCTCCATCTCGAAAGAAGACGCCGCAAACATCTCCTATGTCGCCAAATCAAGAAAGTTTTCTTTGATGGCGGGCGAAACGAGAAACCAGATTGAAATCAACGACGACGTTGTACTCCCGCATGAACGCCGCGAGCTGAAAGCATATGACCGAATCTTAATCGGAAGCTCGGTGTTGCTGTTCATACCCTTCTGCGGGGGTGAATTCGCTTGGGAGTGAGTAGAACCCTTTCTTTGGAAGAAGTGCAGGGCATGAGCCCTATGCCGATTGATACGCCTACGCCGACGCCGAACACAACGGCGACACCAAACGCAACTCCAACCCCCAATCTAACCGCAACGCCGATGGCGACTACCGCGCCCACACCGACGCAGCAAACGACGGCGACGATTGCGCCCTCGCCCACGATGCCACCGCAACCGCTTCCGGGCGGAATAAACGCCAACGGGATAGCGCTCGGGCTGGTCTTCGGCATCGTGCTGACTGCTGCGCTGTTTTCCGTCATAGCGGCGCGAAAGAAGAGAAATAAACCGGCAAGAAGCATGCCAACGCAGCAGATAGGAACGCTTGCGGAAGGATTGGAGATCGGCAATGCGCAAAACCTTGGCAAACGGAGCAACCAGGAAGATGCGTTTGCAACCTCGGATGTCACAAACCAGCGCCTCGTGAGCGAAAGCGGCGTTCTCGCCATTGTCGCGGACGGAATGGGTGGACTGGCGGACGGAGAACTCGTGAGTTCCGCTGCTGTTGCCGCGGCTTATCGGGAGTTTCCGCTGCTCATAAACGACTTAATGCCGCAGCAAAAACTCTTATATCTGGTGCAGCGGGCAAACGACGCGGCCAATACCGTAACAGGCGGGAGCCGCAACCAAGGCGGATCGACGCTCGTTATGACGCTCGTGCGGGACGGCAAGCTCTGGTTTGCCAGCGTTGGCGACAGCCGGATTTGCCTCGTGCGCGGTGGCTGCCTGATCACGTTGACGAGACCGCATGTGTATGAAATCGATCTGGATAAGCGTGCATCCTGCGGATGTATTTCGTTTGAATCCGCGCTCGCGGACGGACAACGTTGCGCGCTGACGAGCTACGTTGGCATGGGTGAGCTGGAGCAGATCGATTATAATCCGCGCGGGATACAACTCTTAAGCGGCGACTGGGTGCTCCTGATGACGGACGGCGTATTCAACACGCTGGACGAAGAAGAGATTGCGTCCGCGCTGTTCGGGAACGCGCAAACCGCGGCGGAACGCGTGGAAAGCCGCGTAATCGCCAAAGGATTGCCCCGACAGGATAACATGACGATCATCGCAATGCGCATTATTTAAACGAATCCAATCAGGACTGGGAGGAACATGGTATGAAATTGACACGCAAATGGATCAGCTTGATCTTGATACTCGCGCTTTCGCTTTCTTTGGTCATCACGAGCGCCAGCGCGGATACGACGGCGGTTGTGGACGCGCGCAACGGCGTGGTTCGTCTTGTGTTTGTTTATAACGATGGAACGAATGACTATATTCAGCGAGGCAGTGGTTTTTTTGTTGGAACCGAAGGCAGCGCGGTTGAGTATATTATTACGAATGCGCACGTGGTTACCGCGACGGATGATAACGGGAACGTCATCGGATATGCCAACAAGGTTCACGTCGTGTTTGACGATGTCGACTCGGATTCGACGGTGTCCGCAAAGGTACTAAAGATATTTGATAACGGTCTCGACCTCGCCATTTTGCGGCTGGAAGCGCCAACGACACTGCGCAAGCCGTTGCCGCTGCGCAGCGCGGAGAGTGTTGACATCATGTCGTCGGTCTATGCGCTTGGTTTTCCGGGCATCGCGGATGATTCCAGCGGCTATTTGCCGTGCACTAGGGACCAAGGAGCAATTTCAGGCGCAAGGTTCCAACTATCTGCAGGTGGATGCCGCCATCAGCTCCGGCAACTCCGGCGGGCCTTTGGTAGACGAAACCGGCGCGGTGATCGGCATCAACTCTATGGTGAGCGATCCTGCGTACGGAACCGGCTTGGGGTATGCGCTCTACATCGACTACGCCATCGACTATTTTAACACGATGGGGTATCCTTACACACTCGCTTCCGACGCTGTTCCCACCGGCGAACCGGTCAACAGCGGTTCCCCGGATGTAACCGGCGCGCCCGCTCCCTCGCCGGAACCGATGCCCGCTCCCGTTGGCTGGTATGTCTATTTAGCCATCGGCGTTGCGGTCGCGGCGGCGGCAGCGGTGGTGTATCTCTTGATTGACAAAAAGAAAAAGCAGTCCGCGCCCGCCGATCCGGGCTATACCGTTCCGGTTGGCAAACCGGCCGAAGCAAACCGTGGCGGACGACAGATCACGAGCATCGGGCAGACCAATGTTCTCGGCGGGAAGACATATTCGGTGAGCGGAAAAATCGTGATCGGTCGCGATCCCGCTACCTGTCAGGTTGTATTCCCTGCAAAAACACCGGGAATCAGCGGAAAGCATTGCGCCGTACAGGAGCTTGCGCAGGGCGTCGTGGTGACCGATCTCGGCTCTTCGTATGGAACGTTCCTGGAAAACGGCACAAAGATGGAACCAAACAAACCGTATACGATCCTCACCGGCGAGGCATTCTTCCTTGCTTCCAAGGATAACGGCTTCCGCGTGAAATAACGAACTGGCATCACCCCGCGCAACTTGCTCTTAAGTCGCGCGGGGTGTAATCGAGCAAACCGGAATACATAAGGGAGCCAAACCATGCAGCTTGATGTAGCGAGCTATTCGAATATTGGCGGGCGAGAGGTCAACGAGGATACGACACTCAGTAAACAGTCGGAGGATTTCCTCCTCGCGGCGGTTGCGGACGGCCTCGGTGGACATGGCGGCGGAAAGACCGCCTCGACACGCGCGATCCAATCGCTGGAAGAGCAGGAGCCGCTGATTCGAATCATGAACGAAGAGAGTCTGCGCGAAGCTTGCGCGCTGGCAAATCGCGCCGTGCTGGATGCGCAAACGCCGCAGGTGCGCATGAAGACCACACTCGCGCTTGCGGCTGTTTCAAACAGCGCGATCGCGTTTTTGCACGTTGGAGACAGTAGGGCATATCTGTTTCGGGCCGGGGAGATCGAGTATCAATCGCAGGATCACAGCGTATCCCAACTCGCTGTTTTGATGGGCGCCATTCGACCGGAACAGATCCGGTTTCACGAAGATCGAAACAAAGTACTCCGTTCGCTGGGCACCGAGGCGGGCGCAACGCCGGAGATTCACGTGGAAGACGAGCCGCTCCGCGAAGGCGACGCAATCTTGCTCTGTACAGACGGATTCTGGGAATATGTGACCGAGCGTGAGATGCTACGCGCGCTTCACCGCGCGAGAAACGCGGAAGACTGGATGGCACGCATGGTTGTCTTGATCAAAAGGCGCGCCGGAAAGAAGAACGACAACAACTCTGCGGTCGCCGTGCTTTGCCCGAAGGCCAAGCGGACCACAGGCTGGAGGATATGAGATGATGAAAGGTAAGAAGGGGAAGACGACGCGGCAGGCGCTTGCGTTGCTGCTGCTTTGTGCGCTGTTGACGGGTGTGTTTGCAGCGGCGGGCGCAGAGGGTGAAGCGAAGCTGAATCTGGAGAGCGCAACCGTCAGCGGAGACGTGCTGCAAGTGATTTTTTACGACGATGCGGAGGAAGCGCCAAGCGCCGAAACCCTCAGTATCTCGGTTGACGGAACCGTTGTTCCCGCGATCTCGGTGAATCCAATCGATTACGCCGATCCCGGCACGTCATACTTGTTTCTGCTGGACACCAATACGGCGGTGACGGAGCGCGCGCTGCCGGACATGCAGACGATGGCAAAGAGCTTGGTTGAAAAGCTCGGCGTGAACGACAACGCGCTGATCCTGCCCATCGGGCAACCGATTGAGGCAAACGCGTTTTCGGATGACAAAGATGCGCTCAACACCTCGATCGACGCGCTGACGCGCGGAGAGACCGAAACCGATCTCTATTCGTCAATGTCGGACGCAATCCGGTTATTGGAAAACGACACGACACTGCGCCCGAGGCGCTGCCTTGTCGTGATGGCGGATGGCCTTGATAACACCAGCGCGGGAATCTCGGCGCTGGAGGTGAGCAATCTGGTTTCGCAGAGCCATGTGCCGGTCTATCTGGTCGCGCTGACATACAACACCAAAACACCCGCGCGCGTTCAGGCGGCGAAGGATATCTCCGGTATCGCGCGGCTTTCACCGGGCGGCGTGAGCATTTTGCTCAAAAACGACGGCGTGACCACGAGCGACGCGGTGGATCGTATCCTCACACAACGCGCGCATACCTATCTTGCCGCGCTGAAGGGTGACGCGGTGCGCGCGGCGGCAAAAGCGGACACAGCCGAGATTGCGCTGACGCATCAGGTGAGCGGTACACAGCTTTCCGCGACGAGAACGGTCAGCATCGCGGGACTGCCGACCTTGCCACCTGTGGCAACGGATACACCCGCGCCGAGCGATACGATAACGCCGTCCGCGACACCGATACCTACGCCCGTGCCGGATGAGAAGGACGAAGTGACGCTGCCGCTCTGGACACTCTATGTTGCCGGCGGGCTCGTGTTACTGGCGATCCTTGCCGTGGCATTGATCGCAACTGCGAAGAAACGCACAAAGAAACCGGAGCAAAACGGCGCGATCGTCCGTTTTGCAAAAAGTGAGAAGCCTTCCGCCGAGCCGGAACAGGAAAATCCGGCGATCTGTATCGTTCGCCTGGGTGAACAGGAAGAGATGGTCTTCGAAGGATCGATTTCGGAACCCATCCTGCTGGGAGAAGGAGAAGGCTCGCCGATTCTGGCGAAAGACGCGGAGGAGGAAGCAATCATTTCGCGGCTTGTTTGGCGCGATGGAACGGTATGGGCCATGCAAAACCGCGAAGATGTGCTGGTAAACGGCGCACCTGCGCGAAAGACCGCGTGTCTATCCGGTGGCGACGTTGTGCGCATAGCGGATGCGGACTATCGCATCTTCTACAGCGCAAACGATTAAAGACGGCGCGGCATGAACGCGCGAAACGAGAACGACTGCTGGGCAATGTGCATGAAATAATAACGGGAGGGAACACACGGTATGATCGATCCAAACCTACTATGTATGCGTTGCATGTCAAAGTTGACAGAAGAAAACGGGGTATGTCCCAACTGCGGCTTTGATAACGCAACCGCCGCAAATGAACCGCATCAGCTGGAATGCAGGAGCATCCTCGCGGGCGCTTATCTGGTTGGATGCGTTTTAGGACAGGGCGGCTTTGGCATCACCTATACCGGATGGGATCTCAACCTTGATCTCAAAATTGCCATTAAGGAATACTATCCGATGGGCTACGCGACGCGGGATTCGCACACGCACATCAGCGTACTCACGCTTGGCGGCGATAAAAAAGAGTTTTACCAGAAAGGGCTGGAGCGATTCGTCAACGAGGCAAAGACGCTGGCGCGAATTTCCCGCGATAATGGCATCGTCGGCGTTCGCAACTTCATCTATGAAAACGGCACGGCCTATATCATCATGGACTTTGTCGAAGGCGAAACGCTGAAATCCCTTGCGGAGCGCAGCGGCGGCAAACTGCCCGCGCAGGAAGTGCTTCGCATTGTCCGCCCGCTTTGCGCCTCTCTGGCGCATGTGCATGCGGAAGGATTGCTGCATCGCGACATCAGCCCGGATAACATCATCTTGCGGCCAAACGGAACGCTGACACTGATCGATTTCGGTTCGGCGCGGCAGATTTCCGCTTACGGCGAACTCTCCAACACCATCAATGTCAAGCATGGCTTCGCGCCGGAGGAACAATATCGCACACATGGCGAACAGGGCCCTTGGACGGACGTATACGGATTCTGCGCCACGATTTATCGCCTGATCACAGGACAAACACCACCGCAGGCGCTGGATCGCCTCACCAGCGGGGCCGCAATTACGCCGCCTAGACAGCTCGGCGCGGAGTTGACACAGGCGCAGGAGAACGCGATTCTCCACGGCTTGGGCGTCAACGCGCAATATCGCACCAAGGACATGCAGACACTCGAAAAAGAGCTCTATGCGGATGTTGCAACGATCAAAGAACCGATGAAGCTAGATGAGAAGAGAACGTCGGTTCCGAGTCCGTTCGCGCCCAAAGACGTTTTCCAAAAGCCGGCGGACAAAAAAGGCAAACTGAAAACAATTGCAATCATCGCGGGTTCCGCTGTTGCCGTCTATCTACTGATTCTCCTTGGCGTAGGAGCGTTTCGCGGAGGATCAAACGATCGCAAAGACGACGCAAAGATGGAAGCCATCGCGACGGCTACCGCCACACCGGAAGCCACACCGACGCCGACTGCCACGCCGAAACCGACCAAGATTCCGAATCCTTCCGAATTAACGCTGAAGCTTGATTTTGGTGAAACGTTCGATTGCTCGGTCAAGGATTTTGCGTTTTCATATGATATCAGTGACGATGACGTGCAGTGGACCAGCAGCGATTCGAGCCTGGTTGATTGCACGAAGAGCGGCATGCTGAGCGCGGGTTATATGCAGGTAGACATTGAGAAAGGGTATAACGACGCCGTTGAAATAACGGGTGTTGCGCCGAATGGAGTTACGTTTACCTATGAAGTGTCCGTTGGCAACGGTAAAACGTATTCGTTCGATTGGGCGACCAGCCCCAGAGTACTCAAGGACAGCATTGCGCATATGTATATTGCAAAACCTGCGATCCAAAATTGTATGGGGTTTACGCTTGGTTTCATCTATGAGAAACCGGACGGAACACACAAGGGGGACTGGGTACTCTGGGTGCTCGATACCGG
>CAYVAO010000075.1:0-7622 GCA_964448895.1 uncultured Christensenella sp. | reverse complement strand
GACGAACCCGAACTACGCGCCTGCATTCGGCAACGCGGAGATCGCGATCACGCCGAGAGACGTAGTGGTTCGCACGTCCGGCGCGACAAAGGTCTACGACGGAATGCCGCTGACGGAGAACGGTTGGAGTATCGACGGCGCGAGCAGCGGGTTTGCCGGCACCGAAGGGTTTGCGACCCGGGCGAACACGGGAACGATCACCAATGTCGGAACGATCGACAACGGCTTCACCTACACGCTCAAGAGCAACACGCGCGCCGCCGATTATGACATCAGCGTCACGCCCGGTACACTCAGCATAACACCGCGTACGGTACTGATCGCCGCGGTTGATACCGACAAGAACTATGGCAGTGTCGACCCGACGTTTGCTTACACCGTTGTGACCGGAACGATCGCGGGAACGACATATTATCCGATTCTCGCGGCGGATCTTGGCGGTATTACCATCCACGTTGTCCGCACGGGCAGCGACAGCAACGTCGGTAAATATGCGGATGTGCTGGTGCCGAACGTGAACGCGACGGTCGCCGTGCGGGGCAACTACAGCTTCAGCACGCAGACGGCGGACTTCTCGATCAATCCGCAGGTGGTCTACAACCTCAACACCACGGACACGGTCACCGGATTCCCCGAAACGCAGTGGTTTGACCTTGGCACACATGCCACCATCGCAAATGCCGACGGCGTGAAACGCCCCGGTTATCATCTGACCGGGTGGGAGGACGCGACGACAGGAGACCCGATCACGCTTGGTGATACGATTCCCGCGATCAGCGAAAATCACACGCTGAATGCGGTTTGGGAGCTTGCGTACTATGACGTGGTCTTCGAGACCGGTACGGAAGATCAGGTCGACCGTATGCCGGCGAACATGACCGGAAAGACGTATCAATCGTCTCTCGTAATTGCGGACACCAATCCGTATCACTCCGGTTATGGCTTCCTGTACTGGATGACGACGGACATTGATGGCACGGAGATGCACTTTGCGCCGGGCGCTACGTTTACCATGCCGGATAACAACCTGACGTTGACCGCGGTTTGGGAACCCAGAACCTCGCCGATCTACTATCATCCCAACGGAGCAACCGGCGGAACGGTTGAAGAGGGAAGATACTTTACCGACTCGATCGTAATGATCGCGGGCAACATGTTCTCGCGGCCCGGCTACCGCTTCCTCGGTTGGAGCGAAAAGAGCGCAACAGCGGGCGTTTCCCATCAGCCCGGCGATTCAATCTATATGCCGCCGCGCCAGCTGAACTTCTATGCGCAGTGGGAGAAGCTCTCGTACACCGTAACGTACATCGTGACCGGCGGCACGGGAGACCTAAATGGCAATACGCCGTATGCGGTGTATACAGATCTCAACTATGGCGACAAGATGCCGGTTCCGCCGAATCCGTCGATGACGGGATACACGTTCGACGGCTGGTCGACGGCAATTCCGTCCACAGTGCCGGATGGCGATCTCGTGATCTATGGCACGATGACGCTGCAGGGCAAGGATGTGGAACCTGATGATCCGGAGAAGATTCCGGATTCGCAGACACCGCTTGCCGGTGGGCCCGTGTGGGCGCTTCTGAACCTGATTCTGACGATCGCGACCGCGCTTGCGTCTATCCTGATGCTGATCGGCCTGATCGGAAAGAAGAAGGAAGAGGAAGAAGGCGTTGTCGTCAGCGAGACCGAAAAGCACGGATTCACTCGTATTCTCACGCTGGTGCCGGGCATCGGGGCCATCATCGTGTTTATCCTGACGGAGAACATGCGTAACCCGATGGTCTTTACAGATCGCTGGACGCTGCTGATGGTCATCATAGCATTGGTTCAGCTGGTGCTTGTCCTCTTCGGCGCAAAGAAGAAAAAAGAGCCGGAAGTGGAAAAGATGGATGAAACGCTGAAAGCGGAGTAACGAAGACAAAACTAAATACACTTAGGTACATCCGGCGTTCCGATACGGGACGCCGGATTTCTGTTACAGATCAATCCGGTGTTATGATACCAACGATCTACGAAACAAGTTTCGTGACACGAAAAACATGGCCACGAGCGAGATGTTAACTTTGCGCGCCGTTTTTGTAACAATCGCATGAGCAAAACGGATATGATCGAATCATGTAACAGACAAATGTTTTGAAACGGGAAGATATGGAACAGACACCTCGTGTCAAAGTAACAATTTGTTGCATTCGCGTGATTTGTAGCTGTATAATCAGCTCATGAAACGAGGGTCGGTGGCCGAACGGCTGCAAAAAGAGTTTGTGTGGCTGCTTGTATTCGGCTTCTTTTGCCTTTCGGCCTGCGCGGCGAGCCAGCCCACACCGCCGGACGCGGCAGGAACCGACTCTACAGGCGCGCAAACACAAGCGCAAGAGCAAACCGAAGAATCACCGCTTCTATTACCGCAAGCTTCCGGAACCGTAGTGTTTGCGAAAGACGGCGTTACGATAGACGCCTCGCATACCGATCAGGGCTATGTGATGATCCGCTGCGAGCCGGGCGAAAAGCGACTGAAAGCGCGCATCTCGACGACCTTGCAAACCTATTATTACGATCTGCCGGGCGGCGAAGCGTATAGCGTTTTTCCGCTGCAAATGGGAGACGGAACCTATACCGTTCGCGTTATGGAACAGGTGGAGAGCGATCTATACGCGGTGCGCTACGGCGTGGAACTGCAAGTTGCGTTAGTCGACGAAACGCTTCCGTTTCTGTATCCCAATCAGTATGTGTGGTATGATGCAGATACCAAAACCGTTCAAAAAGCGCGGGAGCTGGCAAGCGGGTTGACTAGCCACAAGGACATTGCGGATCGTTTCTATGAATACGTGGTCTCGCACATGACCTATGACACGAAGAAAGCAAACACGGTGGAAAACGGTTATCTGCCGAATGCGGATGATTCGCTGGAGAGCGGAACCGGTATTTGCTTTGACTACGCGGCGTTGCTTGCGGCTATGCTCCGCTCGGAAGGAATTCCAACGAAGGTACTCATCGGCACCGTGACGCCGGAGAACCTGTATCACGCCTGGAACAGCGTTTACCTCGAAGGAACGTGGGTCTGGATGGACCCGACGCTGGACGGAACCGGACACAAAGAACAAGACTATATTACGGAACGTATCTATTGATTTAATATTGACGTGCAGATTATCTGCGCGGACGAAAGCAGACGCTCAACCATCAGAAAGGGAACCGGGATGCAGGAGAAGACAACGCAAAAGACGCTACCACCGGACGAGACCGCGCTTTTTTGTGAGCAGATCGCTATGGTGTTGCAGGCGGGTATTCCGCTTGGCGACGGCATGGAGACGCTCGCGCGAAGCTATGCGGGCAGTCGCTACGGCGCGCGATTTGAAGAAATGCATGTTTCTCTGGAGCGAGGAGGAACGTTTTCGCAAGCGCTGGAGAAGACGGGAATCTTTCCGGACTATCTGCTTGCTATGACCCGCATCGGCGAACGATCCGGCAAGCTGGACGAGGTGATGGCCTCGCTTGCCAACTATTATCAATGGGAAGCGCAGATCAAATCCTCGGTGAAGAGCGCAATTTTGTATCCAAGCGTGCTAGTGATGATGCTCGCGGTGGTGATTGCGATTCTCGTCATCAGCGTGTTGCCCGTGTTTCAGCGCGTGTTTGACAGCCTGGGCCTTGCCGCGACCAGCCCCGCCACGGCTGCGATGCAAATCGGCGTTGGCGTAGGGAAAGGAATGTTGATTCTAGTCGGCGTGTTTGCGCTCCTGCTGCTCGTCGTCGGAATTTTACTGCGCACCAACAAACGAAAGTCCGTTCTTGCGTTGCTTGCGGGCGTGATTCCCGCCGTGCGCCGCGTGAACGCGAGGCTCTCGACCGCGCGGTATGCTTCCGCGCTCTCCATGATGCTCAGCGCGGGTTATCCCGTAGAGGACGCGATGCGCCTTGCCCCGTCGGTTGTGACCGATGATAAACACAAAAAGCAGGCAGAACTTGCGCAGCAGGAGTTGCTCGCGGGCGGCAGCTTTGCGCAGGCCGCGGAAAAGAGCGGTCTGTTTGACGCCATGCACGAAAAGATGATTCGCTTTGGCACGGCGGCGGGCAAGCTGGACACCGTGATGGAAAAACTCAGCGGAATCTATATGGGCGAGGCGGACGACGCGATTCATCACGTAATCGCCATGATCGAGCCGACTTTGGTTGCGATACTTTCTGTCGTGATCGGTGGAATACTGCTCTCCGTCATGCTGCCGCTGCTCTCCGTTCTCTCCGCGATCGGCTGAAGGAATTGTTCGGAGCACTTGACGCAACATTTGCGGCACACACGGCAAAGTTTGCCGTTGGCAACAGAAAACAGGCGTTTTGCAACAAGATTGTGATGCAATTGACTCAGGACTGATAGGATAGCGTAGACGAAAGGAGAAACCGGCATGCATCTCTATGAGAGACCGCACGGGCAAAACCGGGGGCTGATAGTCGCTCTTACGGTGTTTTTGCTGCTTGTCGCTCTCTTTCTAGTTGCGCTTTTTTCTACCTCTCAGCGTAGCGAAGCGCGCGAGACGGAGGTGGTTACCTCCGCGCTGCAACGCGCAATTGTGACCTGCTACGCAGTGGAGGGGAAATATCCGCCGAGTCTTTCTTATATTTATGACAATTACGGCGTTCGCGTGGATGAGAGCCGGTATGTTGTGTTTTACGATGTCGTTGCGGCAAATGTGATGCCGAGCGTGCAGGTTGTACGCGCGGGAGGCGGCTCTTGAGCGCGCGGATGGACGCGCAACGGCGCGGTGATTTACGCGGGATATTTATCTTTGCGCTATTGGCTGCGTTTGCGCTATTGAGTCTGATTGTGGTGCTCGTCGGCGCGCGCTCCTATCGCGCGATTAACGCCACGGCGGAGGAGACATATGTCTCCCGCACGGGACTCAGCTACCTGATTGGCAAAGTGCGCGGCGCGGACGAAGCGGGACAGATTGAAATCCGCTCGGAAGAGGGCTTGGCGGTGCTTGCGCTGGGGCAGGAGATCGAGGGCACACAGTATTTTACCTAGATTTATTGCGACGGAACGCAGGTGCGCGAATATTTCGCGCAGGCGGATCGCGCGTTTTCACCGGATTACGGCGATCAGATTTTTTCAGCCAGTGGGCTTGTGTTTACGCTGGAAGGCAAGTTGTTGCAAATATCGATCATCGATGAGGAGGGTAAAACGCACGAAGGTGCGGTTTATCTACAGGCGGCGAAGGAGGGCGGTGCATAATGGAACAAATGCTTCGTCCGCCGAAACAGCGCGGCACCATGAATCCGATCCTTGTCGAGATGGCAATCGTTATCCTGTTTCTCGCGCTGTCCACCAGCGTGGTGGTTCGCCTGATTGCGGCGGCAAACGTAACCGCGCAGCAGAGCGCGTATGAATCCCGCGCCATCCTCGCGATGGAACGCATCGCGGAGCAGGTAAAGGCGGACCCTGTTGGAGACAACACCTGCAACGCTTGCGGCGCAAGAGCCTTTTCGGTGAAAATTGCGGAGGATTTAACGGTAGACTGCGTGGTGACAAGCGACGATTCCCCGCTACAAGGTACGCTTTATGATATCGAACTAACCGTATTGTCGCCGCAAGGCAAGGTGTATGCGCTGGACGCGGCGCGCTATGTGCAGGACGAGGGGGAAACGCCATGAAACCGTATCCTTCCCGCATGGGCGTTGGCGCCTCCAGCATCGTATTCATCCTTGTGGTGGTGAGTTTAACCTTGTTTGCGTCTCTCGCGCTGATTCAGGCGCGATCCGACGCGGCGCTCACGGAAAAAACCGCCGTCAGCACCGCGGCATACTATGACGCGGATGTCCGCGCACAGTCGATGTTACTCGCGCTGGACGACGCGCTGAAGCAGGGCGACACGCCGGATACCATAGAAGGCGTGGTCAAGCAAACCGACGGAAGTTATGCGTTTTCGGTCGATTCGAGCGATGGGCATGCGCTGAATGTCGTGGTCGATGTTTCGCAAGGCAAATGTGAGATTCTCAGCTACCGCTATGAAAACGCGGAAACTTGGACAGGGCAGAGCGCAGGCACGCTCTGGCAGGGAGGTTAAATGGCGGAGGTTCATGATATCTTGCAGTCCGCCATCGAGCGCGGCGGATCGGATGTGTTCATCATCCCCGGTTCGTGCGTGCGCCTCAAGGTAGCGGGCGAAGTGCAGCAGCTGTTCGACGTGGTGCTCAAGCCGGACGATACCAAGCGCCTCATCCGGCAGGTGTATGAGCTGGATCATCGGAATATGGATCGCCTGACGGAGCACGGTGACGACGATTTTTCGTTTTCCATCAGCGGGGTTGGGCGCTTTCGCTGCAACGCGTATCAGCAGCGCAACTCGCTGGCTATGGTGCTGCGCGTGGTGTCTCTGGCGCTGCCGGACCCGGTGAAAATGCATATCCCCGATGAGATTCTGCGTCTTGCGGACGTAAAGAAGGGGCTCGTGCTGGTGACCGGCCCCGCCGCAAGCGGAAAATCGACGACGCTTGCGTGCCTGATCGACCGTATCAACACCAACCGGCACGGGCACATCATCACCATCGAAGACCCGATCGAGTTCATTCACGCGCATAAAGCGAGCGTGTTGAGCCAGCGCGAAGTGGAGCACGACACGAAGAGCTATCAAACCGCCTTGCGCGCGGCGCTGCGTCAGGCACCGGACGTGATACTGCTCGGCGAAATGCGCGATCTGGAGACGATTCAAACCGCGTTGACCGCGGCGGAAACGGGGCAGCTGGTGCTCAGCACGCTCCATACCGTAGGAGCCGCCAAGACGATTGACCGCATCATCGACGTGTTTCCGGCGAATCAGCAGCAGCAGATTCGCGTGCAGCTCTCCATGGTGCTCCGCGCAGTGGTCAGCCAGCAGCTGTTGCCGACGGTCGACGGGGGACTGGAACCCGCGTTTGAGATCATGCTGGTCAACAGCGCGATTCAGAACATGATTCGTGAGGGCAAAGCGCACCAGATGGACAACGTCATCTTTGCAGGCGCTTCGGAAGGAATGCGCACCATGGACGCGGATATCCAACGCCTCGTGAAGCAGAAGCGCGTGACAAAAGAAACCGCGCTACTGTTTGCGGCAAATCCGGATCAATTGAAAAAGAAATTCGCAGAGTAACGCACCCCGCGCGGATAAAATATTTACTCTATTCAACCGGCGGTGCGCTCCAGCCCGCCCGACACGCCAGAACGTAAGGAGGAGACGACATGCCCAACGCAAAGATTAAAGTCAAGATGTTTGGCAATTTTGAGATCGTGGTCAACGGAAACGTGGTACTCACGCAGCTTCGCCAGGCAAAAAAGACGAGCCAGTTTCTCGAATATCTGATCTTAAAAAAGGATCGCGCGGTTCCGCACGAAGAACTATTGGAGATGCTCTGGTCGGACAAAGAAAATCGCAACCCTGCGACCGCGTTGCGCACGCTGCTGCACCGCTATCGCTCGCTTGTCGATCAAAGCAGCCTACCGGAACTGTCCGATTCGATTTTGACCGCGCGCGGGGCATATCAATGGAACCCGAATCTGGATTGCGAAATCGACGTGTTCGAGTTTGAGCGCCTTTGCCAGGAGGCACGCACGCCGGGCATGAGCAACCGCGAGTGCATCGAGCGTTACC
>CAYVAO010000074.1:0-7649 GCA_964448895.1 uncultured Christensenella sp. | reverse complement strand
TATTTTCCTTCATGCTTATTCATGCAATTGTAACGGCGATACGGGCGAACAAAATCGATGACAGATCAGTCCTCCGCGCCTTTGCATGTTTCACGAATATGCTCCAGACCCATCTCGAAGATCTGCCGCACATGATCGTCCGCCAGCGCATAATAGATGTTTTTTCCGTCGCGGCGGTTGATGACGAGGTTTGCCTCCCGCAGCGCGCGGAGCTGATGGGAGATTGCGGATTTTGTCATATTCAGCAGCGCCGCAAGGTCGCAAACGCAGAGTTCATGCTCGTCCAACGCCCACATGATCTTTGCGCGCGTGCTGTCGCCAAGCACTTTAAAAAAATCCGACAGGTCATATAGCTCGCTGTCCTGCGGCATATTCCGCTGGACGGAGTTGACCACGTCCGAATGAATAATGTCGCAGTCGCAGACATAATCTTCTCTGCTCATAGAGATACCTCCTTGCTGGAATCGATTGCTGAAACGCGATTCCCTTTCAACACATCTTTCTATATCATATCACGCATTACAGCAAGTCAACGAAAAATTTAAAGGATAGGGATTTGTAAACATGCCGGAAGGTGCGTGCAAAGCAAATGTGTGACGGAAAAAAACTGAAATCAAAATCTGCAAACGCACTTGACAGTTGAGCATCCGCTCAACTATAATAATCGTGAAAGTTGAGTGGATGCTCAACTGTTTTCAAAGAGAGTCGAAGGATTGATTCGAAACCAAGTGAGTATTCGATAAAATGATAGCTGTTACGGACAGCGGAAGAGGGAAAGCATGAAGAAGGTATGTCGTCTGGATGGACTCGGCTGCGCGAACTGCGCGGCGAAGATTGAAAACGCGGTGGCGAAACTCCCCGGTGTGTCGTCCGCGAGCGTGAACTTTTTGACAGCGAAGATGACGATTGAGGGAGAAGAAGCGCAGATGGACGAGATCATGGAGAAAGCAACCGCAATCGTGAAAAAGATTGAGCCGGATACCATCGTACGAAAGGCATAGAGCGCATGAAGCTGTCGGAGAATCAGAAAAAACTGATCAAGACGATCGTCGGCGCGGCGATCTACCTGCTCGCGATTTTGACGCGGGGAGAAGGCAGCCTGCTTTCGCTCGCTACGTTTCTCGTAGCGTACTTCATCATCGGCGGGGATGTCCTCTGGCGCGCGGTGCGCAACATTCTTCGCGGGAAGGTGTTTGACGAAAATTTCCTGATGGGACTTGCGACCGTTGGCGCGTTTATCGTTGGCGACTTTGCCGAGGCGGTCGCCGTCATGTTGTTTTATCAGGTGGGTGAGCTGTTTCAGGATTACGCGGTCGATCAATCCCGCGCTTCGATCGCTTCCTTAATGAATATCCGCCCGGATTACGCAAACGTCCAGCGCGGGGATTCACTGGAAAAAGTCGACCCGGATGAGGTGAAGGTTGACGAATCCATCGTCATCAAGCCGGGCGAGCGCGTTCCGCTGGATGCGGTTGTGCTCAGCGGCAGTTCTTCGATCGATACCTCCGCGCTGACTGGCGAATCCCTGCCGCGCGACGTGGATACGGGGGATCCGCTCCTAAGCGGGTGCATCAACATCAGCGGTCTTCTCACCGCGCGGGTGACGAAGGAATATGGCGAGTCCACCGTGAGCAAAATTCTTGACTTGGTCGAGAACGCCGGTAATAAAAAGTCCGAGTCGGAGCATTTTATTACGAAATTTGCGGCCGTCTATACGCCTGCGGTTGTGATCATCGCAGTGCGGCTTGCGCTGATTCCGCCGCTCTTCATTCCGGGCGCGACATTTCGCGACTGGATCTATCGCGGGCTGATCTTCCTCGTGATCTCCTGCCCATGCGCGCTGGTGATGTCCATTCCGCTGAGTTTCTTTGGCGGCATCGGCGGGGCTTCGCGCCGCGGCATCCTCGTGAAAGGCAGCAATTATCTGGAGGCGCTGGCGCAGACGGAGATCGTGGTCTTCGACAAGACCGGTACGCTCACCAAAGGCGTTTTTGCGGTGCAGAAGGTTGTTCCGGAGGGCATCAGCGAAAGCCGGTTGCTGGAGATCGCGGCCTATGCCGAGAGCTACTCCAACCACCCGATTTCGGTTTCGCTCAAAACAGCGTACCCGAACACGATCGATTCCGCTCGCATTCGCGATGTGGAGGAGGTCTCCGGCCACGGTGTAACCGCGCTTGTGGACGGAAAGACGATTGCCGCGGGCAACGCGAAACTTATGCGCAAGCTTGGGGTTGCGTTTACGGAGCCGGAGGACGTGATCGGCACCGTTGTGCATGTGGCACAGGACGGCGTATATCGCGGATATATCGTGATTGCGGACGAGATTAAGGACGACGCAGCGCGCGCAATTCAGGAACTCAAGGCCGCAAACATTCGCCAGACCGTCATGCTCACGGGAGACGCAAAAAAGATCGGCGAGCGCGTCGCTTCCCAGCTTGGCATGGACAGCGTGTATACCGAGTTGTTGCCGGTGGACAAGGTCGCGAAGGTGGAAGAGCTGATCGCGCAAAAGTCTCCGCGCGGAAAGCTCGCTTTTGTGGGCGACGGCATCAACGACGCTCCGGTTCTTGCAAGGGCGGATATCGGCATCGCGATGGGCGGGCTTGGCTCGGACGCGGCGATTGAGGCCGCGGACATCGTGATCATGACGGACGAACCGAGCAAGCTCGCGACCGCGATTCGCGTGTCTCAAAAGACGCTGCGCATCGTGAAGGAAAATATCACGTTTGCGTTGCTCGTCAAGGGCGTTGTGCTGCTTTTAGGCGCGCTGGGCATCGCCAGCATGTGGGCCGCGATCTTTGCGGATGTTGGCGTCGCCATCCTCGCGATCCTCAACGCCATCCGCATGCTGAATGTAAAGTCGATCAAGTGATAGATAGAAACTAATAGATGAAAAACGCCCGCGTTGCCGACTTGGTGCGCGGGCGTATTATTATAACCAACAACCCCCGCCAGCGTCTGCCAACGGGGGTTGCGAACAAAAACCATACGAAAGAACGAGTTCGATTTACTGCTTAGTTTGTCTTGATCTTAAACAGCGAATACAGCGGGCAGAACCCAAAGATGCCGGTCAGGAGCGGGATCAGGCCGATGAGGCCAAACCAACGGGCGGGGCCGGAGATAAACACCAATAGACTTAATACAATAATTCCAACCGCGATACGAATCCAACGGTCAACTTTTCCAACATTCTGTTTCATTTTATATTCCTTCTTTCATTCACTGTGGCTCTTATCGCCGCTCTGCACGGTGTCAACAAAAAATGTACTATTCGAGTTCAACGAGAATGTCTTTTCCCTCAACTTTTACGGGAAACATCTTTGCGTCGCCAACCTTCGCCTTGATGAAAGCGAGCTTTGCGCCTCCTACATTTTTGCCGGTACGCACATCAAACTTTGCACCGTGTCGCGGACAGGAGAGCGTTGCGCCTTCCAAATTTCCGTCTGCGAGCGAGCCGCCCATATGCGGGCATTTGTTGTCCAGCGCGAAGAATTCGCCGTCAAGATTGACTAGAAAGATCGTCTTTCCCTGAAGCGGGAATCCCTTCTTTTCGCCGGGCTGGAGTGCGTCTACTTCAGTGACTTTTACATATCCCATGTTCAACACCTCCTACTAATGAATTCAGTATAGCACATCTGCCGAAAGAATCCGTGCGAAAGTCACACGGCTATAGAATTTTATAAAATTCAGTTGCGAATTGTGATGAAAGCACGGTAAGATAGAGGTAGAAGCATTATACTCAAGATAACAAATGAGACAGCAACAACAGAATTCAAATAAGAGAAAAGGAGCAAATGATATGTTTACCGAGAAAGTGATGAAACTGTTAAACGAACAGATTACAAAAGAGTTTTACTCTGCATACCTCTACCTTGATTTTGTGAATTACTATGAAGAGCAGGGCCTGAAGGGCTTTGCAAACTGGTTTATGGTACAGGCGCAGGAAGAGCGCGACCATGCACTGCTGTTTACGAAATACATGCAGAACAACGAGATCAAGGTGACCTTTGAGGCAATCGCCAAGCCGGATGTCGTGATGAAAGAGCATATGGACGCACTCCGCGCTTCCTTAACGCACGAGCAGTATATCACCGCGTCGATTCATACGATCTACGAGGCAGCCTACGAAGCGAAGGATTTCCGCACCATGCAGTTCCTCGACTGGTTCGTGAAGGAGCAGGCGGAAGAGGAGATGAACTCCACGGACAACATCAAGAAGATGGAGCTCTTCGGCACCGACAGCAAGGGCCTCTACATGCTCGATCAGGAGATGGGCACCAGGATGTACACCGCGCCGAGTCTTGTTCTGTAAGACCTTAATATAGCGAGACACACAAAGGAGCTGCCCAGAGATGGACAGCTCCTTTCGCGCGGGAGGCGCGGGCGGATGGTATCCGCCCCTACACGCGCACCAGAAAATCTAAACATAAAATGAATCAAAGGGTTACGCATTACGGGTTACCCCGCAAGAGCGGATGTAGGGGCGAATAGTATTCGCCCGCCATGTCCCGGCTCAAAGTCAAGAGACTGTCCAAGAAGGAATTCCATTCTGGGCAGCCTCTTTTCCGCTAAATACTTTTCGTCAACAAAAATTTACTCGTAATCCGCGAACAACACCGCCGTGGAGGAGTTGCAGGCGGTACGCTCCACTTCGGTCAACTGACCATTGAGCGGGTTGATCGAGTAGAGAATCAACTCGTTGGAATCCTGAAAACCGCAAAGCAGGAATTTTCCATCCGGTGTGATGTTGAAATCCCGCGGAGTTTTTGCGTTTGCTTGCAAAATGGAAAGCGGGGTCAGCGTTCCATCCTTGTGTACGCGGTAGCTTGCGAGGCTATCATGTCCGCGATTGCTGGCGGAAAGGAATTCTCTGTTGGGATGCAGCTTGATGCACGCGGCGGTGGTGTTGAGCACGCAATCGTTGGGCAGCGTCGACAACGCTTGCAGGAATTTCGCGTGACCTGTTTCGCCGTCGTAGGCATAGACGCGGACGGTATTGTTTAGCTCCGTGACGAGATAGAGAAACTTTCCGCTCTTGTCGAATACAAACTGCCTTGGACCATCGCCCGGCTCGGTTTTGATCGCGGGCGCGGCGTTGGGAACGACACTACCCGTCGTCCAGTCGATGCCGTAGACGGAGATTTCGTCCGTCCCGAGATCGGCAACCAATACGTGCTTACCCAGCGGATCGGGCGAAACCTGATGCACATGCGGGCTTGCCTGCCGCGCGGGGTTGACGCTCTTGCCGTAGTGTTGCAGAAAACAGGAAGCGGTGGCGAGGCTGCCGTCCTGCCGAATCGGGTAGATCGCGAAACTGCCGCCGGTGAAGTTCGCAACCATCAAGTGGCTGTTTCCCGCGCTGACGTTGACACAGCAGGCGTCCTCGCCGCCGGTCATGCGGCGGTTGAGAAACGTCAGTTCGCCGCTCTCGGGGTCGATCGCGTAGCTGGAGACCGCGGCGGAAGCTTCCTCGTGATACTCTTTTAGCTCGTTGACCGTGTAGAGAAAACGATTGTCCGAACTCAACGCCAGATAGGTCGGGTTCGGTTTACCCGCCGCAAACAGGCGGGTGAGATGCCCCGCGTCGTCCATGCGATAGACGGTTACGCCTTCGCCGCTGCCGGGGCTGAGTTCGCCCGTGCCGAGCACGATGGGCTGCGAGTAACTGCCGACGAATACCAACCGGTTTTTCATATCTTTCCGTCTCCTCAAAATATAATAAGACTTATTGATTCGAAAGAATCTGTGAAATCGCCCAAGCCGCGCCGTCCTCGTCCTGATCGGGCGCGATGATATCCGCCGCGGCTTTCACGCTGTCCTGCGCGTTTTCCATCGCAAACGAAAGCCCCGCGACGCGAAACATGGCGATATCTGCTTCGCCGTCGCCAACCGCCGCGGTTCCGGCGGGCGAAACGCCGAGATAAGCGCATAGCGCGGCAAACCCTGTGCCTTTTTCCACACCTTTTTGATTGACTTCCAAACCGTCGTGGATCGACGTGACGAGATCGACCGGAAAGCCTTCGCAATATGCGCGGAGTTTCGGCAGATCGGACAAATCCTCAAACGAAACGTAGAGTTTCTCGATGTCGCTGCTGCGCGCTTCGAGTAAATCCCCAACGCTATCGACCGGCACGCGCCCGGACGCGAGCGAAGGATGATACAAAAAAGCGGCTTTGTAGCGCTCCGTATGCGCCCAACAGTCCCGATTGACATACGATACACCGTCTGCATACACCTCGGTCATCACGCGATAGCGGCGCGTTTCGCGCTCAACCTCCCGCGCAATTGCGAGAGGAAGATGGTTTTGGTAGAAGACCGTGTCCGTTTCCGTGTCCCGCCCGGTTGCACCGTTACTCAGCACAAAATAGCGAATCCAGGGAAGTTCCTTGCGCAGCAGCACAAGCTCCTGCATGGTGCGCCCCGTTACAATCGCGACGGCGACGCCCGCGTCCCGCAGGGATTCAACCGCGCGAATGACGGCGGGGGAAAGAGAAAGATCGCGGCGGACGAGCGTTCCGTCCACATCCAGCGCGACGAGCTTGATATCCCTCATGCGTCAACCTTTCGCCGTGGGGTATTCGTTACACAAGAGGCGATAGGGCAATTCATCCTCCTCAATCGTGGAAAAACGCCCGAGCGGCTCTAGAAAACGATTGTCGTGCACATCGTCGTTACACATGCTCACTTCGCCCAGCAACACCGGACCAGTGCCCGCTTCCACGTTGAAATCGTGGTACAAATACGGTTGAATGGAGATGCTCTCGCCGGGCGTCAAGCGAATCTGCGTGCCGGCGGCTACGGTAAATGTGCGTCCATCGCAATGCAGCGTAACCTCGGTATCCGCGAGCTGTTCGTCCGGCGTGGAGTTATAGACCGTGATGAGCACATTGCCGCCGCCGCGATTGATGATGTCCTCCATCTTGCTCCAATGGAAGTGCATCGGCGAATACTGTCCTTCTTCTATATAAAGAAGCTTCTCCGCATAAGGTTTCGGGTAAACATCCCGCATGCCGAAGTTTCCGTTGCGGATGGTGACGAGCGAAAAGCCCATCTTGGAAAAATCTCCCGCGCCGTAATCGGTCACGTCCCAGCCGAGCATGTTATCGCGAATTTCATCAAACGAGCGGTCTTTTTTCTGCCAATCGTCCGGCGACCAGGCGCAAAACGGCGGCAGCGCAAAGCCGTTTTGCTTGGCAAAGGCTTCCATGCGGCGGATAGCCGCGTTGATTTCGGAACGCTTCATATCGGTTTTCTCCTTGCGGTGAATTCGGTTTCGAGTGGGTTGCCTACCGTTAGGGATAGAATTGTGTACGATTTTACGATTGCGCTATCATTCTAGCGCATCCCGCTGAAATATGCAATGATAGACGGAATAGTTTCATATGAAAGTAATATTGTTATAATAGCAACGTTTTTCGTTGACAGAGGCTTTTACGGCGGCTATACTGAGTCTGGACAAGAACGATATTTCCAGCACGAAAGAGGACATAGCATGAAGAGCGGATATGTGATCGGAATCGACGCGGGCGGCACGAAGGTTGCCTACGGACTGTTTAACCCCGCGGGAGCGCGGATTGACCGCGCGCAGCCCTCGACGGATGTCTGCGCCACGGGAGAATCGTTTTCCGACACGCTGGTGGAAAGTATTC
>CAYVAO010000073.1:0-7709 GCA_964448895.1 uncultured Christensenella sp. | reverse complement strand
GAGAGAATCAACGCGACGCAGGGGAGGAGCTCCGCCGTACCCTCGATCGGGCGCATACACGAATCGACGCTTACGATCTCGACTGCGCTGAGTCTTGCGTCGCCAAAGACGCGGGTAACGGTCTTGCTTGTGTAGAGCGGAATATCGAAGTAACAGAGACACTGGCTGACGTTTCGCGTCAGCCCGCTTGGCGTGGGCTTTGCTTCGTAGACGCCTATCACGTCCGCGCCTTCCAGCGTGAGCCTGCGCGCCATAATCAGGCCGATATCACCGCTGCCGAGGATCACACAGCGCTTTGCCGGTAGCTTGCCGAGAATGTTGGTGTAGTATTGCGCGGTTCCTGCGGTGAAGATGCCCGCGCAGTGCCGCCCTTGCACGCCGATTTGCCGCGAGGTACGCTCGCGGCAGCCCGTCGCGAAGATGAGGGAGCGCGTGCATACTTGCTTGATGCCTTCACGCGTAATCACGGTCAAGAGGGTTTGTTGCGGATCGTTTCGAATCTCACTGACAAACGAGAGCGTCCAGACCGTAACGCCACTTTCCGGCAACTGTTCGATAAAACGCTGCGCATATTCCGGCCCGGAGAGCTTTTCACCAAATCGTAACAGACCAAAGCCGTCGTGAATACATTGCTTGAGAATGCCACCAAGGCGCGCTTCCCGCTCGATCAACAGCGTTTTTGCGCCCGCTTCTTCTGCGGAGAGCGCGGCGGCAAGTCCTGCAGGGCCCGCGCCGATCACGGCAACGTCAAACATCAATTCCTGCGTCACTGAATCGACACCTCCTTGATGTTGCCGTAAAGGAGCTCGCCGCCCGGCGCGCTCTTTGCAATCTCTTCCGGCGATTTTCCCGTTTCCTGCGCGATGATTTTTAGCACGAGCGGCCCGCAGAAGCCACCCTGACAGCGACCCATGCCGGGACGAACGCGCCGCTTGACGCCGTCCAATGTGTCGCATGGAATACTGCGGTGGAGCGCGTCGATGACTTCACCGCGACTGATTTGTTCGCAACGGCAGACGATTTCGCCGTAGTCGGGGTTTTCGCGGATCAATGCGTCGCGCGACGCAAGATCCAGTTCGTTTGCGCGAACGATTCCCTTTCGAATCGGGTTGAACGAAGCGTTCGCTTTTACCTCGCGTTCGCTTTCCAGCAGCTCTTTCGCCATCAGGCTTACATCCTCGGCAATCGCGGGTGCCGCCGTGAGGCCGGGGGACTGGATGCCCGCCGCGTGAACGAGATTTCGCGTCCATTTGCCTTTTCGAATAACAAAATCTTCCTCATAGGTCGCCGCGCGTACGCCGGAAAAATAGGTGATCGCGTCGCGTTGGTTAAGCGCTGGATCCGTCTTACGCTGGCGATCAAACACAAACGAAATGTTCTTCGCGCTTGTCGTAAAGTCTTCCTTGAGATATGTCTCGACTGCGTCCGGGCCGACCAACGTGTTTTGATCGATGGTCTTCACGAGACCGCCGCCTTTGGTGTGCCGCTTTTTGGTGGACGACGTGCCGAAGGAAGAGACGATGGTGTTCATTCGAACAGACGCTTTGCGATCGAGAATCGTGTTTGTTCCCTTGCGCGGATGAATCGAGTAGAAGCGATCCCGCGCCATGCGCGCAATGTCTTCCGCAAACACGCCAGCCGCGTTGATGACGACCTTCGGGTAGATGGTTCCGCGATTGGTCTTCACGCGAACGATTTTGTCGTTTTCCAGCGTCATATCCAGCGCTACGGTATCAAACGAAAACGAAACGCCGTTGTCCGCCGCGTTTTCCGCATATGCGATCGCGAGTCCGTAAGGGGAGACGACTCCCGCGTCCGGATAAAACAGCGCGGCGGAGATTGCGGGATTCATGTTTGGCTCGCGCTGAAAGAATGCTTGCTTACTTAGATATTGTACGCGAGGCCCAAAGATATGGTAGTAGAGCTGACCAAAGAACGCCGCGATCGCCATCTTCTTACCGATGAAGCCAATGTATTGACCGGAACGGCTAAAGGGAACGTCGAGATCGCGACAAACGCTATCATACATGCGATTTCCGCGCATGTTGTAGATTCGTTTTACTTGTCCTGGAATCAGGTCGATTCCCGGGTGAACCATACCGTCGTTCCGGCTCGTGGTCTGCATCGCAACGTCGTGCTCTTTTTCGATGAGCAGGATATCCATGTCGTATCTGGCGCATTCCCGCGCGATGGAGCAACCGATAATTCCACCGCCGATGATCAGCACATCCGGCGTTTTGCCTTCCAGAGCGGAATCTTTGATCGAAGGCAAACGCATCGGCGGTATGGTTGCGCCGGTGAAGACGATATCGTTGACCAGCCCGTCGTATTTTCTCCGATTGGCGGCGAGCAATCCCGCGGAGACGACATCTGCCCAGGAATCCAGACTGCCTTCCAGATAGAGCACGCGATCGGACTCGCGCGCCGTCACACGCCCGCCATAGCGTTTTTTAAATATTCGATTGATTTTTTTGCAGTATGACATGCGTTTCGCTCCGAGTAAGAAATGGTTCGTTACTTGAAGTCGGTCGTGCGACCGACTTTCGATATGAGCGTAGCATTTCGTAAATCACTTGTCAAGATAACGGGTAGAATATATGTTTTTTCGTGAAAAAAGCGCGCCATCCGGCGCGCAAGAGTGGCTTTATGTCGTTAGCTTTGAAAAATTCTTCGCCATCCATTCGATAAAGGCGTTTACATCCATACCCTCGTTTTGCATCGTGCTCTGAACCATCAATCCATCGACCAACGTGAGAAGCAACCAGGCGAGCTGCTCTCCGTCGGCACCAGGCGCGCGCTCTAGAATACGGGATTTCAGGATATTTTTAAAGTGCGCATATTGCTCGTTGAGTCGCTCTCGAATCAGGCTCTCTTCCTCGCCGGAGATGGACTCCACAAACAATCTGAGTCGCAGTTGTCCGCTCTCGTCAAACGCGCCGCGAATGAACGTGTAGCGCACGAGTCGGGGGAGCGACGTATCTTTTTCGCGGTTATCAACCCAGGTCAGCAGATCGTCCGAAAGTCTGCTCCAATACCGTTCGCCGAGGTCGAGATAGATCTCGGCCTTACTGCGATAGTGATAAAACAGCGTGCCTTTGCTCACGTCGGCCGCTTTTGCGATTTCGGCGAGCGAAACATCGTGCCGCTCCTGAAACAGGGCAATTGCGGCGTCGAGTATTTTCTGCTTTACGTTATCGTTTTTTGGTGCGGCCATAAATCGCGCTTTCTTTCCGTAACCGGATCAATCGATTAAGACTTTTTACTCAGCAGATAACGGGCGAATTCCTTCGCGCCGTTGATCGCCTGTTTTGTTTGAAAAGAGGCGAGATCATCCACATCGCGCACGGAATACATACCATCATAATGCATATGATAATGCTCGCACATGCGCTGCATGCCAATGACGAAGGGATCCGCCGCATAGGCTGCGTCGTAGCCATGCGTCGCGAGAATTGCCATGCGCTTGCCTTCGACCATATTGCCTTTTGCGGAACGGTAATACTTCGCGAGTCCATAAAACCGATCCAACACCGCCTTTAATTCCGTTGTACAAAACCAGGTATAGATTGGCGTTGCCAACACGATCAGATCGCTTTCTGTGATTGACTTCGCTACTTGATTCATATCGTCCTTCTGAAAGCAGCCGTATTCGTTTGCCACATCCTGACAATGATAGCAGCCTTTACAAGAGGCGATGTTCATTTTAACAAGCGTAAAGTTATCAACCTTCGCGCCACCTTGAGCGAGTTCTTCTAAAAAGGGTTTTGCCAGCTCGGCCGTGTTGCCATGCAGGCGGGGACTACCGTTTAAAAAACAGATCTGCATGATGATCCCTTTCAAATTTTATTCCGGAATAAACCGGGACTTCGCCTTATGCGTTGAGTCGCGCGAATACCGAACGGAAGATTTGCTCCGCTTGAGCGCCGTACGTTGTCAACAACTCGTTTGCGCGTTGATTGAGCGAACTGGCATATTCTTTGTCCTGCATACCCTGCGTGTTGATAAACACATTCAGGCTTGCGCCTTCCAGCGCGGCGCGGCAGAGCGAGGCGGCAACGCCCGCGTCGCTGACAGCAACGACGCTGCCTTTTTCCGCGCAAAACGCTATCAGCGGCAAAGCACGAGCACAGGTTTCCATGATCTCCAGCGGCGGTTGAACGGCGCTCTTGAGCGCGATCTCCATCACGCGTGCCTTTTCAGCCTTGTCTGCGTCGGTCTCCTTCGGCAAACGGTATGCCTGCGCAAGCGGCTCAAACGAAGCTGCGTCTTCATCCATCAGCGCAAGAAAGCGATTGGTGAGTGATTCAGTCTGCTTGAGCAATTCTTGCATCTCGTCTTCAACCGCCGCATACTTCGGTTTGCCAACGGTCAGCGCCGCGACCATATGCGTCAGCGCGGCAGACAATGCGCCAACGAGCGCGCTCGCGCCGCCGCCGCCGGGAATCGGCGCTTTGGATGAAAGTTCACTCACAAATGAGTCGATGGTTTGATCGCGAAAAGCCATACTGTCCTCCGAAAGTTGATGATTTGGATGTTACGAAGTTACGTTGAGCGCCGTTCGGACATCGCCCAGCATGTAGAGCGACCCCAGCGCACAGACGATGCCATCCGCGCCGGCACGTTCGATTGCGGCTTTTACGCCTTCTGAAACGCTGCCGCGCGAGATTGCGACAAGCCCGCGTTCCGATAGCATGCCTGCAAGAACATCCGCCTGAAGCGCGCGGGGATTGTCCGGCGTGACCGTGATGAATTCTTTCGCCAGCGGCGCGAGAGAGCCGATCATATGAGGGATGTCTTTATCCGCCATGATGCCGATCAAGCACGTAATCTTCCGGTTCGTGAAATGCTGATTCAGACTTTCGAGCACCGCGTCGATCCCTTGCGGATTGTGCCCGCCGTCCGCGATGAAGATCGGGTTTCGGCGAAGCAACTCAAAGCGCGCGGGCCAGCGAACGAGAAGCAGACCATCTTTCAGATTTTGATCCGATAGATTCCAGCCTTTTTGACGAAGCAGTTCTAGAGCTGTAATCGCGACCGCCGCGTTCTTTGCCTGATAGGTACCGACCAATCCGCAAGATAGCGTGCCATACGGTGCGCAGTCAAACATGAGCGCGCTTAGCGAAGCGGTAACGTTCGATATCCGGCTGTGATCGGTGATATGGAGTCTTGCCCCGCGGGCGGCACAAACGCTTTGAAACACCGCGTCCGCTTCGTCGTTTTGGTCGTAGATCACAACATCGCCGTTTGGTTTGATGATACCGGCCTTCGCTTTTGCGATATCTGTGATCGTAGGCCCGAGCTCTTTTGTGTGATCGAGGCCGATGTTCGTAATCACCGCGAGTTCCGGCGTGTCGATTACGTTTGTGGAATCCAGCTCTCCGCCCATACCGACTTCCAGCACGACGATGTCGGCTTTGCTCCTGAGGAAATACTCAAACGCGATGACGGTGATGAGCTCAAACTCGGTCGGATGATCCGCCATCGCTTCCGCGTGGGGCTTGATAAACGCGGTAATCTCGGCGAGCATGGTTTCCGAGATCGGCTGTCCGTTCATCTGCATCCGCTCGTTGAAATTGTTGATAAACGGCGAAATATAAAGGCCGGTTTGGTAACCCGCGAGCGACAGCGTTTTCGCGATCATTGCGCAGGTGGAACCCTTGCCGTTGGTTCCGGCGACATGGACATACTTCAGTTTCTGGTGCGGGTTTCCGATGCGGGAGAGAAGCTCGCTCGTACGTTCCAAGCCTAGCTTGCTTCCGCGCCATGTTACGTGGTGAATGTAGTCCAGCGCTTCAGTATATGTCATGACGGTGCTTGCGGTATTGTTTGTTTTTTGAAAAGACACCATCTGCGTAGTTTCGCGCAGTGCTTTTTCGCCAAGTAAGCGATCCAGCAGTGTTACGAAAACGGTGTTCACGATCATGATGATCGAAACGGGCAGCGCGCGCGCAGCCAGCATACCGCTAAACGGAACACCGACAAGCAATGAAAGCGCAAAACTTTTGAAGAAATAAGAGCCGACAATTTCGGCGGGAATCACGATGAGCGCAATGCGAAGAAGCGATTGCTTGACCTTCACGATGCGTGAGAGAAAACCGGAAACAACGCCGATCAGCAGAAACGCAACGGTTAACAGCGGAAAATAGGCGCCGCCGGTGGGGAAGAGAATCGTTCCAAGAGAGTCCGCCAGCGCGCCGACAAGACCGCCCGCGATTGGACCAAACCAAATGCCGGCAAGAAGAATCGGAACGCTGTCGATGCTCAGGCGCACGGATGGCGCGAGCTGCAGCATAAGAAACTTGGAAAGAACGATCTGGAGCGCGATGAACATCGCCAGAAGGGACAAACGTTTGGGTGTGATGGTTTTCATATGCAATTCCTCCTTTGGTTTGCGCTGCACAAAAATGCAGGATCGCCTCAAAGAGAGGAATCTTCCCGTTTTGGTGCAGTAGCGGACGCGATATTGCACCGCAAGCGCGATGGCGCTTTTCGTGCAGCGGCGACTTCCCATCCAACTGCCACTTAACGCGCAATATCTACTCTACTTTTTGTCTTTGCTTCTCGTTTCAACGTCTTTGCCGGGTTCGTCGCGGACGATGAACGACATGATTATATCGTATTGTTTCGAAAACGAAAAGAATTATCTGTTCGTTTGCGGTTTTTCTCGGATTCCGGCGTCATAGACCAAATCCGCAACGTCCTCAAAGCGATTGAGCGTGTAGAGATGGATTCCGTTCGCGCCTTCCTCGATCAAGCGCTGGACGAGCGAAACCGTAAACGCGTGTCCCGCCGCGCGGAAGCTCTCCTCGCTCTCGCCATAGCGCCCGACGAGCGCGGAAACCTCCGCCGGAATGGAGCAGCCGTTGCTCAATGTCATGCGCACAAGCCCGTCCTTCTTAATCAGCGGCAGCACACCCGCAACGATGGGCAAGGTTACCCCTCGCTTGCGAGCGCGATCGAGAAAACGAAGATAGTTCTCCACGCTGTAGCAAAGCTGCGTCATCAGAAAGTCTGCGCCCGCATCCTGCTTTTTCAATAGTGCGTCGATATCCGCATCCATGGACTCCGCAAGCAGGTGCTTCTCCGGATAGCATGCCGCGGCAAGAGAAAAGGCGTTTGTTTGTGAGCGGATAAAAGCAATCAGATCGTTGGCGTGCAAAAAATCCCCGTTCGTGTGCGTAACCCCTGCGGGAATAACCCCCCGCAGCGCGAGCAGGTTTTCAACGCCGACGGATTGATAATCCGCGAGCGCATCCAGCACATCCTGCCGCGAGTTGCCCACGCAGGTATAGTGAGACAGCGCCTCGCACTTGCCGCTGGATTGAATACTGGCAACGACTTCCAGATTTCTGCCCTTGTTGGAGCCCATCGCGCCGTACGTGCAGCTGATGAAGTCAGGCTTGAGCGTATAGAGCTGATCCAGCGTGTCAAGCAACGGCTCCAGCGGCTTATCCGACTTTGGCGGAAAAACCTCAAACGAAAGTGTGAGTCCGGATTGGATGCGGTCGATGATCTTCATAAATAATTGCCTTTGCTTTCCGAGTCTTTCAGAATGTTGTATCAATACTAGAATATGGATGCTTAGTGCTTCTGTTCGAATTCCGGAAACGACATCGCCTCGATGTAGATATCCGAAAACGCTGCGGAGCGCATCAGCTCTAAATATTCCGTGCCTGTTGCGAGCGACTCACTCTCTAAAAAGAGCGCTT
>CAYVAO010000072.1:0-7758 GCA_964448895.1 uncultured Christensenella sp. | reverse complement strand
GTAAAGCATGCCTTTCGTTTTCATCCGTATCGCGATATTTAACAAAGTCGATTTAAGTTTCATCACTTTTTATGAAACAAACGGCTCCACCAATTCATTTTCTCCTGTTTCGTTTTGCTGATAATCGCATCCGCCAGCGCTTGCCAGCGCGCAAAATTCGCCTGCACTTGCGCCGTGCTATTTCCTATTATGTTACTTCGGTTTACCGCGCGATCCAATCCGACCGCTTTTAGTCGCTGCGCCGCGCGCGGATACCGCTCCTTGTTTTGCAGCGCCGACTCCAGCAGCGGAAGCACCTCTTCCGCGTCATCCTGCAAAAGTACACTCGCCGCGCCGAAGTAGTCGTCTTCCACAGTTGCGGTGAGCAGCAGTTGCAGCAGCTCTTGCGTTGGCGGCATTGGATACCGGTAATAACCGGGTTCGTCTCCCCAGCCGAAGTCGAACAGCGTCGTCTTTTGCCAGTAGGAGCCGTCGTCCATATCTTGATAGAACTCGGACAGCGGATCATACAGCAGGCGAAACAACTCCGGCTTTGACGGAACCATCCTTCTGCCCATGCGAAACTGCTCACCCAGCATGTTTTTTACGCTTTCCGCAAGCACGGTTTCGTCTCGTTTTCGGATTCGAACTGCGTCTTCTCCGCGCGATGCACACGCGCATTTTACCACAAGCGGAACAATCCGGCAACGCGCCGTGTTTTTGCGCAGCAAATCCTTCGTTTTTTACCGCTTAACCGCAAGGGTTACCAGCACGCGTACAAAATATGTTATACTGTTACAAAGTATGATGATCCGGGTGATCGAACAAGGGGGACATATCCATGAGCCGCATGCGGTTACTAAACGAAAGCAATGGCCAGACATTTGAGGGATTTTGCCTCGTCAAGAGCGCGAGCGTGAAGACAAACATCAAAGGAACGGAATACCTCGACCTCATTCTGGCCGATTCGGAGGGCGACTGCGCCGCGAAGCTCTGGGACTACAATAAGGAACTGCACGGCGTTTACGACGCAAACGACGTGGTGAAGGTGCGCGGCTCCATCAATATCTGGAAGGACACCGAGCAGCTCAAGATTGATAAGATTCGCCACACCACATCGGAAGACAACGTGGACATGGCGAAGCTTCTGCCCTGCGCGCCGTTTGATCCCAAGTGGCTTTATGACGAGCTCTATACGCTGGCGGAGCATTTCTCCGACGACGATTTGCGCAGACTCGTACAATACATCATGCGCGAAAACAAGGAAAAGCTCTTGTTCTATCCCGCGGCGGTCAAGCTGCACCACGCAACACGCGGCGGCTGGCTGCACCACACATGGACGCTGACCAAGCTCGCAAAATCGATCATTGACATCTATCCCGCGCTGGATGGTGACCTGATCTACACCGGCGCGATTCTCCACGACATCGGCAAACTCAAAGAGCTGGAGACCGGCGAACTCGGCATCGCGAGCGGCTATACGGCCCGCGGCATGCTGGTGGGTCATATCTCCATCGGAATTTCGGATGTTTCCGCCGCCTGCGAAATGCTCGACATACCGGATGAGACCGCCATGCTGGTGGAACACATGCTGCTGGCGCATCACGGTCAGGCGGAGTTTGGCAGCCCGAAGCTGCCGATGTTCCCCGAAGCGGAAGTTCTCGCGGAGATCGACCTTCTCGACAGCAAGATGTATGAGATGTTTGACGCGCTCTCCGGCGTCTCCGTCGGCGCGTTTTCGGAGCGGCAGTGGGCGCTGGACAATCGCCAAATCTATTGCCATGGACACGGGTACCTAAAGAAGGGCGACAGCAAGTAACGCCTGAACTTAATAGAAATACAACTCTTTTTAACAACCGCACGCAAATTACGCGTGCGGTTGTTGACAAACTGCGCAAGAAAGCGTAGTTTTCTTATGTTATTCCTTATAATTTTAAAGTGTGTCACAGGCAGCAACGTTCTGCGGTGAAACCACCGTAGAGCGCGCAACGATAAAGGAGATGGGTTTATGCAGCTATTCGTTCATATCACGACGCTGGAAGAAAGCGTAACGCCGATTTTTACCAAGATGCTGGAGGCAGGCCTTCAGGGTGCTACGGTGGTGGATTGTCAGGGCATGCTCACAACGCTGAGCTCTTGCAGCACGGACGACACGCCGATTTTCGGCTCGCTTCGTCAGTTTATCAATCCCTGCCGCCAAACGAACAAAATGATTATGATCGTGCTCAAGGACGAGGATATCCCGAAAGTAAAGGATATTATCCACAGCGTCGCGGGCGATCTTCATGCCCCCAACACCGGCATCTTCTTTACCGTGCCGGTCATGAATTGGGAAGGAGTTTCGCACAAGTAACATGCATACGTTATTTACAATTGCGCTCGCTATGATTGCGGGACTTCTCATGACGCGCGTCGTCAAGCTGGTCAAACTGCCAAACGTCACAGGTTACCTCATCGCGGGTCTTTTAATCGGGCCGTATTGCTTCAAGCTGATCTCGGCCGATGCGCTCGAAACGCTGGATATCATCACGGTTGCGGCGCTCGGATTCATCGCGTTTTCGATCGGCAGCGAGTTTAAGCTCGCCCACCTGAAAGCCATCGGCGGAAAGATTTTGATCATCACCGCCTGCGAAGCCGTCGGCGCGGTCATTCTGGTCGATGTCGTCGTGAGCCTGTTTGGTTTCCCGGTACCGATGGCGCTCTGCCTCGGCGCAATCGCCGCGGCTACCGCGCCCGCAGCCACGCTGCTGGTCGTGCGGCAGTATCACGCAAAAGGCGAACTCACCAGCACGCTGCTGCCCGTCGTCGCAATGGACGACGCGATCGGACTCATGGCATACGCGCTTTCCGTCTCGGTCGCCAAGATGATTCAAAACGGCGAGGCGTTTAACGTGATGACCACGGTTGTGTCCCCGCTGCTTGAGATTCTCCTTTCGCTGGGCATCGGCGCGGTGATCGGAGCCATTGTCGCCATCTCCAACCGTTTCTTCTTGAGCAAGAGCAATCGCCTGATGATCAGCATCGCGGCGGTTCTGCTCGGCGTCGGTCTCGCGCAGCAGTTCGGGCTGTCGCATCTGCTGCTCTGTATGGCGATTGGCGCCACCTATGTCAACCTTCGCGACGACGCGATTCAGACGCTGGAACAGGCGGATGCCTGGACGCCGCCGCTGTTCATGCTCTTTTTCGTGGTCTCCGGTGCGGATCTTAACGTCTCCGTACTGCCGTCGCTGGGCTTGATCGGTGTGATCTATATCGTCACCCGTGTTGTCGGTAAGTATTTCGGCGCTTGGCTTGGTTGTACGATTTCGAAGACATCGCATAAGATACGAAAATATCTTGGTATGTCGCTCATTCCGCAAGCTGGTGTCGCGATTGGTATCGCGCAGCTGGTGGTCAAAGAGTTGCCGGAATATGGCGCCTCCATTCAGGCGGTTATCCTCTGCGCAACGCTGATCTACGAGTTGGTCGGACCAATCGTCACCAAGTATTCGCTCATCAAAGCGGGCGAGATCGAGGTCGAACCCAAAAAGGTGAAAGCCGCTCCGCCGGCCGCGCAATAACAGATTTAGAGTTTCGTTCGACACATCGGTCAAAAGCAAGGACGTCTCCTGTCATGGCAGACGTCCTTTTTCTTTTCAAACTGCAATTTGCGGTGATAATTACGGTATAATAAAGCAACGAAAACAGAGGAAGGTAACAAACGATGCGGCTTCGTGTGATCTCTCCCGGACTCCGGTTTCAAATCTATTTTCTTATTGAGTTGATCACGGCTCCTTTCTTTTTCATGACAATCTATGCCGGCTTTCCATCTTTCGAGTCTACCGTGGAACTGATTAGCTGGATATTCGTTTTTCTTCTTTTCCTCTTTGCCGTGTTATCACCCGTCATCATCGAAATAACCAGCTTTGGTGCAAATTGGTTCTATCTCGACACAACCGGTGTTACCTATACCACCCGCAAGGTGTCGTATCATCTCGATTGGGCGCAAGTGAAGCACATTATGCTCAGCCCCGACGCATATGGTCGCACCACAAAAAACTGCTTTATCTGTTTTTATGCAGAGGAAGTTCCAAGGTGGATGCCGATGCACTCCGACTACTCGCCGACCGCCTTTGGTTTGCAATACCGAAAGGGGTTGCCTGAGATCATCGCGCAATATTGCGACAAAGAGATCTACAACCTGGGCGCAATTGAAAAGCACCGCCGCTGAATAGACTGTCTCTCGTGAAAGGAAGCGGAAAACTTGCAATATCAACCTAAAATCGATATCCGGCTGGCGGAGGACGAGGACATCCCCGCCATTGCGCATATCATCAATGAGGCGTGGAAAACGGCTTATGACGGCATCATTCCACAGAGCTATCTCAACAGCATTCGCGAAGAGGACAAAGTAAAGCGCCTGCGCGAGGGCTTGGAGCGCGTGCCGCATATGCGCTATTTCTTGCTTTGCGAAGACGGCGCACCGGTTGGCGCCGCGAGTTTGCACCGCGCGAGGAACGCGGATTTGCCGGACGCCGCCGAGTTCAGCTTCTTTTACTTTTTGCCCGCGGTCTGGCGGCGCGGCTACGGCACATTGCTTTTAAACCGATTGAAGGAGGAATCCGCAAAGGCGGGGTTTCTTCGCCTCTGCTGCTGGGTGTTGGAGGAAAATCACCGCGCGGTCTCGTTCTATACATCGCTAGGGCTCCTGCCGGACGGCACGCGCCAAACGGAGACCATCGAGATTCCTCTGGAAGAGATTCGTTGCGTGGGAAAATTATAATACGATTGCATAAAAGAAAACCGGCAGGGTGACCCCCGCCGGTTTTGATCGTTTGATTGATTAAAAGAAATAATGCGTTACGAATTGATCGACCAGCACCAGAGCGCCGAGCACGGCGGTATAGATCACAAAGCCGATCAGCTTCTTTTTCTTGATTGCGTTGATCATCACCTTGATCGCAAAATAGCCCGTGATACCCGCAACCAGCATGCCCGCGACAAGCGTTGTCCAATGCATGTCCCCAAGGCCGGTTTTGATCGCGTCCGGAACCTCAAAGATCGCTCCGCCGATGATCGCCGGAATCGACATTAAAAACGAAAAGTCGGCTGCGGTCTTTCGATTTAGCCCTGTGAAGAGCGCGCCGGAAATTGTGCTGCCCGAGCGGGATACGCCGGGCAAAACGCCGACGCCCTGCATACAGCCGATGACCAACGCATCCTTCACCTGCATGTTCTTGAGCTTCTTGCCCTTTATTTCAACCTTTTCTCCGTTTTCATCGATTCTCGTGTGACGGACATGGTCGCTGATAAAAAGCAGGATTGATGTCAGCAAAAACCCGAACCCGAGATATTGCCCCGCATCCGCCGCATCGAAAAACGCCTCAACCGGCGCAATCATCTTTGAAAGCACCGCGATGATCACAGCGGGAATGGTTGCGATGATCAGTAGCCCCACCGTCTTTTGGAACGGATGCTTGATCAGCTCGACCAACGTAGGCCAGTAGACGATAAATACCGCAATCAACGTTGCCAAATGCAGCATGACAGTAAAGAACAAAGCTCCTTCTGTAATGCCAAACATTTTTTGGATCAAAAGCAGGTGTCCGCTGCTGCTGACCGGTAGAAACTCCGCTATGCCCTGCACCAGTCCCAGTAGCATCGCAATCCAAATCGTCATAACAACCTCGTTTGTTCGTAATTCTCTGAATATTCCCGTTCATCATACACGCGTTGCAGATGAATCGCAAGCGCCTTGTATATACGCTATTTTGTTAGATATCGCCGCGCAGCGCGTAGACGCAGATGCCGACACATTCCCTCAGGAAGTTGTTGAGCCTGAGATACCAGACGTCGTCCGCCGGAATGCCGACGGCGTTGACGCCCTGTTCGCGCGCAACCATACCCGCGCGGTACACGTGAAAGTTGGTGGTGACGAAGACGATGCGCGCGTTGTTGCCGACGACCTCATCGATGATCACCTTGGAATACTCAAAGTTCTCCTTGGTGTTCTTTGCCTTCTCCTCGGTATAGATGCGGCTTGCATCCATGCCGTGCTCCACCATGTATTTCTTCATGGCGGAAGCTTCCGTAACCGTTTCGCCCGCGCCCTGTCCGCCGGAGACCACGCAGATGGCGGCGGGGTGCGATTCCATATACTCCATCGCGGTATTCAGCCTGTTTTCGAGTACCCAGGTCACTTTGTCTCCGTGTACAGCGGCTCCCAGCACGATGACCGCGTCCGCATTCACGCGCTCGCCCTCGTTTGCGGCGCGAATCATGAGAAATCCGCACACGAGAAAGATACCGATCGCGACGGCATAGCAAACGGCGATTACATACTTGAGAAAACGGAGAAAACCCTTCTCCATCTTTGGCAGCACGAACGCGAGAAACACGAGCGGCACGCCAAAGAACGCCGGCAAAATCACACCGAGGTTGTAGTTGGACAGCGTCGAGATGATCAGCGTCTCCACGATAAGCACAACGCCCAAGATGAGAAATACTTCGCGCAGAGCGCTAAACTGGTGTCCGCGTTTGCGCCAGATGCGGCAGCCGAACAGCAGCACGCCGATGATGACCACAAACACTGCCAGAATATAGAGTCTCCATCTGGTATACATATCGATTTCCTTTCAAAGCCTGTTTCGAATCAGCAGGCACGGAGTCTGTCTTAAGCTTTAATCCATCGATGGTTGAAAGACAAGAGCATTATATAATACGAACGGGAACGCGCAAACACGCATTCCCGTTTCGTCACAGCATTGTTACAAAATGATATTGTATTGAAAACACGCGGTCCTCACAGAACCGTCTTCAGGAACTGGCCCGTATAGCTGCCTTCCACCTTTGCCACTTCTTCCGGCGTGCCGACCGCTACGATATTGCCGCCCGCGTTGCCGCCTTCAGGACCAAGATCGATCACATGATCCGCGCACTTGATCACGTCGAGGTTATGCTCGATCACCAGTACGCTGCTGCCCGTTTCGCAAAGCCGTTGGAGGATTTCCAGCAAGCGCTTCACGTCGTCCACGTGCAGTCCCGGCGTCGGCTCGTCCAGGATATACAGCGTGCGCCCCGTGTCCCTTCGACTCAGCTCGGTCGCGAGCTTAACGCGCTGCGCCTCGCCGCCGGAAAGCTGGGTGGAGGGTTGCCCGATCTTGACATAGCCAAGACCCACGTCGTAGAGGGTTTCCAGCTTTCGCGCGATCTTCGGCAGGGGCTTGAAGAAACGGAGCGCTTCCTCGACCGTCATGTTCAGCACGTCATAGATGTTCTTACCCTTGTAGTGCACCTCCAGCGTTTCGCGATTGTATCGCTTGCCGCCGCAGACTTCGCAGGGCACGTAGATATCCGGCAAAAAGTGCATCTCAATCTTGATAATGCCGTCGCCGTTACAGGCCTCGCAGCGCCCGCCTTTGACATTGAAGCTGAATCGACCGTGGTTGTAGCCGCGCATACGGGAGTCCGGCGTGTTGGCAAACACCGCGCGGATGAGGTCGAAGAGCCCGCAATACGTGGCGGGATTGCTCCTCGGCGTGCGCCCGATGGGGCTCTGGTCGATATCGATGATCTTGTCCAGCGCTTCGATTCCGTCGATGCTGTCATGATCGCCCGGTCGCGTATGCGCGCGGTTGAGATCGCGCAACAGCGTCTTTTTGATGATCTCATTGACGAGGCTCGATTTTCCGCTGCCGGAAACACCCGTCACGCAGACAAACTTGCCCAGCGGAATCTCCACGTCGATGTTTTTTAAGTTGTGTGCGCGCGCGCCGTGTACGATCAGCGACTTGCCATTGC
>CAYVAO010000071.1:0-7789 GCA_964448895.1 uncultured Christensenella sp. | reverse complement strand
TGTCCGTTGCATCACTCAATGATCAATTAGAACGCCGACATTGCCTGTTAGAAGAGTGAGCTTTACTTACACTGCCTTTTTAATAACCCGCACGAAGCAGTTCGTACGGGCTTTTTGAGCGAATTCGCATCAGCAAACGGTTTGACAGAACGCCTGACAAAGTGTTATTCTCATTCAGGGAGAACGAAACGCCTTGCAAACGATATTTTATCAAACAGAACAGGGGATTTGCCCGGCGTTTGACCTGCCGCGCGGCATCATCGCGCTGGTTGGCGGCGGAGGGAAGACAACGCTGATGCTGCAAATGGCGCGCGAGCTATCAAAGAGCGGTGCGCGCGTCATCGTCTCCACCACGCCGCATATCTTTCCGCCGGAAGGCATTGCATCATCCAATCCGGAAACCGTAAAATCGACGAAAACCGCACTTGAACAGAACAACCTTGTTTGCTTCGGCAAACCTGCCGAACAGGGCAAGCTCTCCGCTCCGGCGATTTCACCGGAGGAGATGGAGCAGCTCGCGGATTATGTTTTCTTCGAGGCGGACGGGGCCAAGCGATTGCCATTGAAAGCACCGGCGGAACACGAACCCGTGATTCCATCGCAAACGCAATTGGTGATCGCGGTAGCCGGACTGAACGGCGCAGGACGACCGATTCACGAAACAGCGTTTCGATCGGATCGATATGCCGCGCTTTGCGGCAAGTCGGAAGAGGATTTGGTCAGCGCGGAGGATATCGCCCGCGTGCTGGCGCATCCGCAAGGGCAGCGAAAGAACGTAACGAGCGAAATGCGATTTGCGGTGCTGCTCAATCAAGCGGACGATGCAGATAAACGAGCCGTTGCGCTCGCTGTCGCAACAGCGCTGCAGCAATACCCCGTTGAACGCGTGGTCATCGCTGCGCTTCAACCAAAAAGCAATTATGAAACATTCTCACGCATGACGTGATAACACGAGGAAACTTTCTATGATCATTTGGGTGCGCGGCGCGGGAGATATCGCAACTGGCGTCGCGTTTCGGCTTTATCAAAGCGGTTTTTCGGTCGTGATGAGCGATCTACTTAGACCGACTTCTATCCGCAGAACCATCTGCTTTTCAGAAGCGATTATCAACGGCGAAACAAAGGTAGAGCACATCGTTGCGCGGTTTGCGGCGGACGCAAACGAGGCACGCGATATTTTAGCACGCAAAGAGATCGCCGTGCTGGCGGATCCTTCCGGTGAAATCGCGCGACAATTGGAGCCGGTCGCCGTGATTGACGCAATCTTAGCCAAAAGAAACCTTGGCACGAAGATCGACGATGCCGAAATCGTGGTTGGTGTTGGCCCCGGCTTTACGGCGGGCGTCGATTGCCACGCGGTTGTAGAGACCATGCGCGGCCATACGCTCGGGCGCGTGTACTACAGCGGCTCCGCGCTGCCCGATACGGGAATTCCCGGTAGTATCGCGGGCTTTACGTTGGAGCGATTGCTTCGCGCGCCGCGTGCGGGAGTTTTTCGCGGGGTGAAGAAGATTGGCGACGTCGTGCAGGCAGGGGATATCTGCGCCTATGTGGACGAAGAGCCGGTGATCACGCGGATCAAAGGCGTGCTGCGCGGGCTACTGCCGGACGGAATTGAGGTTTACGAAGGCATGAAGAGCGGGGATGTTGATCCGCGCTGCGAGATATCGCATTGTTTTACGGTGTCGGACAAAGCGCTTGCGGTCGGCGGCGGCGCGCTGGAAGCGGTGCTGCACGGTTTGGCGCAGAAAGGCGATCTATGGAAACAGAAGTAAAACTCACGAAACTCAGTAGCTGCGCGGGCTGCGGCGCAAAGGTTGGCGCGGGCACACTCTCCAAGCTGTTGGGCGATTTGCCGACGCACCACGACGAGAATTTGCTCGTCGGCTTTGACCGGTCGGACGACGCTTCGGTCTATCGTGTAAGCGATGATCTCGCGCTGGTGCAGACGGTGGACTTCTTTCCTCCGATCGTGGACGATCCGTTTACCTTTGGGCAAATCGCCGCGACAAACGCGCTTTCAGATGTCTATGCTATGGGCGGTGTACCAAAGCTCGCGCTCAATCTTTTATGTATTCCGGAAAATATGCCGCAAAGCGCCGTTCAGGCAATGCTTGCGGGCGGCTACAGCAAGGTATATGAGGCGGGCGCGATCATTACGGGCGGACATAGCATATTTGACGATGTGCCAAAGTACGGGCTTTCCGTTACCGGGTTTGTTCACCCGGAAAAGTTTTATAAAAATCTGGGCGCTCGTGAGGGCGACGTTCTGTTTTTGACAAAACCACTCGGCGTTGGCATTCTGACCACCGCGGAAAAAGCGGAGATGTTGGAGCCGGGCGAGATCGACCGCGCGATACAGCTCATGACCACGCTCAACAAAAACGCGCGGGATTGCGCGGTGAACTACCGCGTACACGCCTGCACAGATGTAACCGGGTTTTCGCTGATGGGGCATATGCTGGAGATGATGCAGGGATCGGACACGTCCGCGCGCGTGGAAACCGGCGCGATCGATTTTTTGCCGCGGGTGCTGGAATTCGCAAATATGGGCCTTTTACCCGCGGGCGTTTATCGAAACCGCAACTATGCCGAGCCGTTTGTGGACGAAGGAACCCTGCCGCTGAAGGTGCGGGATGCGCTCTTTGACCCGCAGACGTCCGGCGGATTGCTCATCGCGGTCGACCCGCTGGATGCGGACGCGTTGGAGCGCGACCTAAAGGCAAACGTGCCAAGCGCGCAGCGCATCGGAACCGTGATCGCAAAATCCGGCAAATCAATCTATTTGGTGTAATAGAAAGATACAACGAAAGACCCGCCGAGCGATCGGCGGGTCTTTGCTAACTAGTCGAGAATCGCTTTTATGGAGGAGAGAGTGAAGTCGATCTCTTCTATTTTGTTAGTGCTGTTAAACGAAAACCGTACGGTGCCCTGCGGGAACGTACCATAGGTTTTGTGCGCATTTGGCGCGCAATGCAGGCCGCAGCGTGTGAGGATGCCGTATTCGGTTGACAGACAGTCCGCAACCTCGGCGTTATCGCGCCGCGCGGTGAAGTCAACAGAAACAAGGCCGACTTTTCTATTGAGATCGCGCGTACCAATCATGCGGATACCGTTAATTTCGTCCAGTCCGAGCAAGAACCGATGGAGGAGTTCTTCTTCTCGTGCTTGACGGGCACGGGGACCTTCGTGCTCCAGCTCGCTCAGCGCGGCGTGAAGACCGTAGATGCCCGCGAGGTTCGGCGTACCGCTCTCGAAACGATCCGGCATATAGTCCGGCTGTACTTCGGTATGTGAATCGCTGCCCGTGCCGCCGGTAATGAGCGGATCAAGCGCTTTTGCGAAGTCCTTTGTCAGCAACAGCGCGCCTACACCGCTTGGCCCGCGCAGCCCCTTATGCGAGGGAACGCAGAGCGCGTCGATCTTGCTTTGTTTCATATTGATATTCAGGTGCCCTGCGGTCTGTGCCGCGTCCACCGCGAAGAAGATACCGCTTTCGCGTGCAATCTCCGCCGCTTTGTCGATGGAAAGCACCGTGCCGCTGATGTTGGATGCGTGCGTGAGCATCATCAATTTCGTATTCGGACGAATCAACCGTTTTGCTGCCTCCAGATCGAGATCGTCCGCTTCCGTGAGCGGAATGCGATCAAACGAAACGCCGTGCTCCAACAACTGCGTAAGCGGGCGCATCACGCCGTTGTGTTCCAGCGGACTGACCAGCACATGATCACCGGGGTGCAGCAGCCCCTTGAGCACCATGTTGAGGGAGTAGGTCTGTCCAGGCGTGAAGATCACATGCGTCGGGTCGCTTAGCCCAAACAGCGAACAGAGCTTTTCGCGCGTTTCGAGTACATGGATGGCGGCGTCCGTTGCGGGCGCGTAGGTAGAGCGGTTCACGTTTGCGCAAACCTCGTCGATATAAAAACGCATCGCTTCGCCCACGCCGGAGGCTTTGGGACGCGATGTTGCCGCCTGATCCAAATAAACGGTTTGATCGAATAAATAATTTTGCATCATTTTCGTTATCCTCGCTTGCATACAACGATCATCTATGCTAAAGTATATCCGAATCAAGGCGGTGAAACAAGCCCGCCATCCGCAAAATCAGCACGATCGAATCATTAAAAGTGAAAATGTGGGGAAAGACATCTGCTTACGATGCGGTTTGCATCGGGCCTGGTTTCTTGCGGCTATTCAAACGAAATCAACAAGGGATGAAGGAGAGACAAATGAAGAAACGCAATTTATGGGTCATTCTCACGGGCGTCGTCATCGGCATAGCCGCCATCGCGCTCACGGCTCTGGGTAACCCCGGCAACATGGGGTTTTGCATCGCCTGCTTTCTGAGGGATACGTCCGGTGCGCTGAAGTTCCACTCGGCTGAAGTCGTCCAGTATGTTCGCCCTGAAATCGTAGGCATGATTCTGGGCGCGATGCTGATCGCCATGCTGACAAAAGAGTTCAAACCGCGCGGCGGGTCTTCGCCCATGACTCGGTTTGTCATCGCGGTTGTTGTCATGATCGGCGCGCTCGTGTTCCTCGGCTGCCCGCTTCGCATGATGCTCCGTGTCGGCGGCGGCGATCTGAACGCGGTTGTCGGCCTCGTTGGCTTTATCGCGGGTATCTTCGTCGGCACGCTCTGGATGCGCGGCGGGTTTTCCCTCAAGCGTGCGTATGCGCAGAGCATGACGGAAGGACTCGTGCTGCCGATCATTGCGGCTGCGCTCATGCTGCTTTCCGTTCTGCTGCCGTCTCTGTTTGCTTCCAGCGAATCCGGCCCCGGTTCAATGCATGCGCCGATTCTGATCGCGCTCGGCGTTGGCCTCGTGGTAGGCGGCCTTTGCCAGCGTTCCCGTTTCTGCACCGTTGCTGCGAGCCGCGATGCGATGATGTTTAAAGATTTCTCCATGCTTTGGGGATTTGCCGCCGTCATCGTGACCACGATCGTAGGCAACCTGATTCTGGGCAAGTTCCATCTTTCCTTTGCGGATCAACCAGTTGCGCATACGGATGGACTCTGGAACTTTCTCGGCATGGCGCTCGTCGGCTGGGGTAGCGTACTGCTCGGCGGCTGCCCGCTGCGTCAGGTGATTCTGGCGGGCGAAGGCAACTCCGACGCGGGCGTTACCGTAACGGGCTTCGTGGTGGGCGCTGCGATCTGCCATAACTTCGGCCTCGCTTCTTCCGCAAAGGGGCCTACGGCGAACGGCATGATCGCGGTGATCGCAGGATTTGTGATTCTCACGCTGATCGGTTTGTTCAATCGCGAAAAGGCATAAATCCAGCCGACTGAGTAACAAACGTGAACGAGAAAGGATAGAGAATATGATGATCGTAGACGCGAGAGGGCTTTTATGCCCGGAACCCGTCGTGCGCACGCAGCGGGCGGTAAAGGACGGATTGAGCGAACTGACCGTTCTGGTTGACGCGGAAGCAGCAAAGGAAAACGTAACGCGCTTCGCCGCGTCGCGCGGATACAACGTGACAATCAAGCAGGAAGGCGCGGATTACACGCTTTCATTGACCCGGGCATGACGGAGTATATCGCAACGTTCCACACGCATCTTTCTGCGATGCGCACACAGCGCGCGCTGAGCGGAAACGGCGTTACGGCGCGGCTTGCGCCCGTTCCGCGCTATCTCAGCGCGAGTTGCGGCACCTGCGTGCTTTATACCGCAATGGAACCGCACTTAAGTTGCATGGATGCCGATGTGGAGCGCGTGGTCGAGCGAACAGGACAGGGAAACGAAATCGTTGAACTGCTGAATCGCGCATAACTGTTTATCGGAAAGCAAAGACATGGTATAAGAGCCATGTCTTTGTTTGATTCGTTTCTTTTTTCGCGCCGGAATAGCAGTTGTCCGTCGGAATAAAATAAGGTATGATAAGGAAAGTAAAAATGAAATTTCTAGGGGGTCTGGCATGATGAAGAGACGATTTCGGCGCGGGTTGATTCTGGTCGCCGTACTTCTTTGCTGCCTGACGCTGGGGGCATATTCCCTCGCGGACGCGGGCAATTTTTCCGGCGGGTCGGACTGGGGTGGCGGTGGTTCCGATTGGGGCGGCGGTTCCAGCTGGGACAGCGGCTCGAGTTGGGATAGCGGCTCCTCGGGTTGGAGCAGCGGGTCAACCTACGACAGCGGTTCTTCCTACTCGGACGGCAGTTCGGTCGGATGCCTTGGCGGCAATCTGTTTACGGTGGTTATCATCATCATCGTCGTGGTGATTGTGCTTCGTTATATGCGCTCCGGCCAGCAGAGCGGCGGACAAAACGTCTATACCGCGGCGCAGGAAGAGCCGGGACTACCGCTCGATACGCTCAAGCAAAAAGACCCGAACTTCAACGAACAGGTGTTCCTCGAAAAGATCGGGAACCATTACATCCGGATGCAGAATGCCTGGCAGAACAAAGACTGGGAGTCGATGCGCGCGATCATGACAGACGCGCTGTATAACCAGATGGCGCGGCAGTTGCAAACGCTCATCGACGCGAAGCAGACTAATTATGTCGAGCGCATCGCCGTGCTGGAATCGCGCATCATCCGCTACGCGGTTGAGGGCGATAACGATGTCCTCGTCGTTCGCCTCTCTACGCGCATCACGGACTACACGAAGGACGACCGAACGGGCGCAATCGTCAGCGGCAGCACGACGCGCGAGTTGTTTATGGTCTACGACTGGAAACTCACACGACAGAAGGATATGAAAACGCTTGCACAACCGAGCGTCACGCAGATCAGCTGCCCCAACTGCGGAGCGCCGCTGGACATCAACCACAGCGGGAAATGCCCGTATTGCGGCACCGTCGTCACCCTCAAGGATCACGACTGGGCACTCTCCGTGATCAAGGGTGTCTCTCAAAGAACGGTTGGATAAAGCGCCAATACAAAACAAGCAACAAGCCCTGCTCCGGAAACGGAACAGGGCTTTGTTTATGGGAAATCGTGTTGTATTACTTCAAGTCGACATCCGGCTGGAAGCCTTCATAAAGCATTGGGAAGACTTCGTGATACGGTTCCAGCGCACTGTAATCGGTGATCGGGTTGTTGCCAATCATGAATTCTTGCAGCGTCTTGATCTGTGCAAGCGGGCTGATATCCGTTATCTGGTTATCGGTGATAAAGACGCTCCAGAGCTTCGGCAGGCCGACCAGCGGTGAAATATCCACAAGTCCAGCGTTTTTCGCCTCGAAAATCTCCAAATCGGGCATGCTCTTGACAAAGTCGATGTTCGGGTAACCGTTAAACCCTTGATCCGGTGCATAGCTCCAGTCGAAGCAGATGTTCACCATTTTTGTTAGGGATGCGAGAGGAGAAAGGTCTTTCACGCGGACAGCGTTAAACGAGAGCGTGTTGAGATTTGTAAGCGCGGAGATAGGGGATAAATCCTGAATGTCGTTATAATCCAGATGCAACTCCGTCAAATTCGGGAAGTACTTCAGGTCGGAGATGTCCTTGATACCGCCGTTTTCTGCGTTCATCGCGTCCCAGTCGGCGTTTTGTAGATTTAAAACGGTGATTGCCTCTGTTTCGGCCACCGTGATGTCGCCGTCCGGCTGATTCAGCGCGGTGCGCACGGCATCCTCAAAATAAGGATCGGAAAAGACAACGAACTCCGGCGCTTCCGTTGCGGTAGGAGCCGGCGTTTCGGTTGCTTCCGGCGTCGCGGTTGCTTCCAGTGCGGTGGTGGTATACTTGGCAGGCTTCGCGCTGGCGGAACAGGCAAATAGCGAAATCACAAGCACGAGCAGCATGAATAAGCTTGCCAACTTTTTCATCATTCTTCTCCT
>CAYVAO010000070.1:7711-7848 GCA_964448895.1 uncultured Christensenella sp. | reverse complement strand
ATGACGCGAACAAGCGCATCTCGCACTATTCCAAGGGGATGAAGCAGCGGTTGACGTTTGCGCGCGCGCTGATCAATCGCCCGAAGTATCTGTTTCTGGACGAACCGACCAGCGGACTCGACCCGAAGACCGCGGTC
>CAYVAO010000070.1:0-7701 GCA_964448895.1 uncultured Christensenella sp. | reverse complement strand
TTACGCGGCGCTGTTCTCCGTGCCGACGATTTCCCCGATGGAGCTACTGGAGCGCGTCGGCCTGCGGGATGACGCGAACAAGCGCATCTCGCACTATTCCAAGGGGATGAAGCAGCGGCTGACGTTTGCGCGCGCGCTGATCAATCGCCCAAAGTATCTGTTTCTGGACGAACCGACCAGCGGACTCGACCCGAAGACCGCGGTCGGCATCCGCGAGTTGATCCTGGAGCAAAAGCAGCGCGGCGCCGCCGTGTTTCTCACCACGCACAGCATGGAACTCGCCGACGCGCTGAGCGATACGGTCGCGTTCCTCTACGGCGGCTTGATCGCGGCAATGGACACGCCGGAAGCACTCAAACGAATCTACGGCAGGCGCGATGTGCGCATTGTATACCGCGAAGACGGAGAGGAGCACGAGCGAGTCATTCCGATGGATCAGCGTGACGAGTTGACCGCGTTTCTGGCAAAGGCCGATGTGGTCAAGCTTCATTCGCAGGAGGCGACGCTGGAGGAAATCTTCCTGCGCGTCACCGGAAAGGAGCTCTCCGCGTGAACAGCATTCTTTCAACCTGCGTGCAGGACGTTAAACGCCTGTTGACCAACGCGCTATTTTGGGTGCTGACCGCGACGCTCCTCATCATCGTGCTGGTTGTGGATCTTGCGCTGCCAAAGGAAACGCTCTCCGCGGAACTGGCCACGCTGACCTGGAATGCGCCGGAAACCCTGTCGTTTGGCACGCCCGCGCAAAGCGAGGATGCGCTGCGGGAGGCCGTTGGCAAAGGCGACGCAGTCGGGTTTGTGTTTGACGAGGACGGCTTGACGGTTGTGCATCCGGGGTTCTCCGAAAAGAGCCTGAATATCTATCTGTTGGAGCTTATGAACGGCGAGCTCACGCCGGTCGAGACGGTTTCTTTGGATGCGCAGGCGAAGGAGATACCGTTCAATCTGCGCCTTACGCCGATCTTTATCTGCTTTGAAGCGCTTATGGTCGGCTTTATCCTCGGCGGCGCGCTGATGCTCGCCGAAAAACAGGACGGCACCGTGCGCGCGCTTCGGGTTGCTCCGTTTGGCGCGGCGAAATACATACTGGCAAAGACGCTGCTCTTCTCACTGATCGGCACCGTCTACGCCTCGCTGATTTGCCTGCTGACGGTCGGCACATCGATCCACTGGGGATCGTTCCTGCTGCTTTCGTTTTTCGGCACGGCAATGTTTACGATGATTGGACTCGCGTATACTTCGCCGTTCCGCGACATGAGCGGCTGGTTTTTCTCCATGGTGGTGCTGCTCAGCGTAAACATGCTGCCGGTCATTAGCTATAGTTCGCCCGCGTTTACGCCGTTCTGGATGTGGCTGATTCCGTCTTATCCGATTTTGATGGCGTACCGCGCCGCAATGTTCGGCGGTTCGATCGATCTTGGGTACACGATTGTTGCAATCGTGGTTTGGGGTGCGGTTTCCTATCTGTTCGCGCGCATATTTGTCGCGAAAAATCATCTGAACGGGGCAAGAGCATGACGGCGGTTGTAGCGTCCGTCCGGCGCGAATTCGCGCTGATCTTCCGAAACGGCATCACCATCTTCATGGTTGCCGCGCCCGCGATCCTTGCGCTGGTGTTTATTTTGATCTTCGGCGCGGTCAACAACAGCACACTTCAGCTCGCGATTGATTCCTCCGTCAGCGCGGCGGAAGAGGAAAAGCTACTGCTCGTCGCGGATGTACAGCGAGTTGACAAGATTTCGGATCTGGAATCTCGCGTGCGGGAAACGGACGCAGTCGTCGGTGTCACGATGAAAGACGGCACGGCGCGCATCGTCGTTGAGGGCAACGAGGATAAGGCTTTTGTCGAGGGAACGCAGGCGATCGTAGGGCTGGCGCTCGGCGCAAGTGGCGAGATGCCCGCCTACAAGAGCGAAACACTGGAAGCGAAAGGAACGACGGCGTATACTGTTACCATGATTGCGATGCTGCTCATGTCGCTCTTCATCGGCGGCGCAACGGTCGGCAGGTCGATTGTGGACGAGCGTGAGTGCGGCGTGATCCGCGCGGTTGCAGTCAGCCCGCTACGCTTGAGCGGCTATGTGGCGACAAAGCTCTTTCCGGCATTGGTGCTCGGTACTCTTGGTATGACGGCCGCCGCGCTGATCATCGGCAAAGCGGCTATACTGCCGCAATATCTGCTTCTTGCGCTTGCGAGCATACTCGTCTCCGGCATGATGGCGTTTGCCGTCGGCGCGTTTGCAAACAATCAGGTGGCTGCCGTCGGCGTGCTGAAGCTGTTGGTTCCGGTCGGCATGATTCTGCCGGTTTCGGCGATGTTCGTGCCGCTGCAATGGCAGTTTGGCTAGTATATTTTGCCGATGTACTGGCAATATCGCGCGCTGCGCGCAATCCTGTCCGGCGCGCCTGCGCTGCTCTATATCGGACTAACGTTTCTGGTCAGCATTCCGTGGTTTCTGGCTGCGGTCTGGATGTTTTCGAAAAAAGCAACCTTTCGGAAAGCGAGGTGAACGGTATGGCGTGGTATTGGTGGGCGTTGATCGCGGTCGGCGTGATTGCTATCATATGGCTCAAGATCATCTTTGTTCCAAAGTATTTTCAAAAGCAGCGTGAGAAGAAAGAGCAGCGCGAGCGCAACGAGGAGGACGACTGATTCATGGCAACGTCGCAAAAACTGAAGTGGCTGGAGGAGGGCGGCGTCAATCCGCTGGATGAGTCGCCCGCCCTCTATGAGGCCGCGCTGACGGCGTTTGCCGCGCATTCGTTTCGCGATGCGTCGCTCAACGACATCCTGAAAGCCGCTAACATGAACAAAGGCAGCTTCTATTATCGTTTTCGCGATAAGATGGAGCTGTATCTTTCGCTGTTGTATCGCGTCGGTACAGAGAAGATCCGGCTGTTTCAGGAGCAGGACGTTTCGCATACATCCAGCGGATTTTTTGACGAGTTTCGCAATATGGCGCTGATCGGCCTCAAGCTCGCGAAAAAAGACCCGCGCTTCGTCGTCTTCTCTCGCAAGATATTGCAGGAGGACGCGGAGGTGCGCGAGAGAATCACTGCGTGCTTTGGAGACATGCGCGCGGGTGTGCTGGCGAACATGGTGGAGCGCGCGAAAGCCGGCGGCGAGTTCCGCGCGGATTTGCGGACAGAAACCGCAGTGTTCGTCATCGAAACGCTGCTCAACCACATGGATGAACTCATTCCGTCGGATTGGGACGATGAGAGCATTCTACGCGCGGTCGATCAACTGCTGGACGTGATCCGGTTCGGCATCGGCGCGAAGTAAGCGAAGAGCAAATAAAAAAGGCCTCGCGGCCTTTTTTGTTTGCTAGCGTTATTTTCCTGCGTCGCGCAGAGCGGGCAGCCCGGTTGCGGCTCCGAGGGACATAAGCCCTATGTCGCTGCTCCACATATTCAGCTGCATCCCGCGGGAAACCCACGGCAGCAGCGGCTTGAGCGCGCCGAAGTGCGCGCCGGAGAACTTGCCGTGCGCTTTCGCCGCGGCGACAACCCGCGAGAACGCGTCCACAATCTCCGGATCGTCAAAGTGATCCAGCTTGCCGTAATCCTGCGTCATGTCGTTCGGCCCGATCAGAGCGGCATCGATGCCGTCCACCGCCATGATTTCGTCGATGTGCGCTACGCCCGCGCGGCTCTCGATCTGGCAGAGCAGGATGTTTTCCTCGTTTGCGCGCGCCATATAGGAAACGCCGTCCACCTTCGCAAAATCCGTGTGCGGGCGGGAGAGGGAGACGCCGCGGTGTCCCATGGGCGCATATTTCGTGCAGTCGACCAGCATCTGCGCCTGCTCCGCGCTTTCGGTGTTTGGTAGCAGCAGGCCGTTGGCACCCATCTCGGTGAATTTCAGCGCGTGTTCGCGCCGCATCTCGGGGATGCGCACCATCGCGGGCAGCCCGATCGCGCGGGCGACGGCGATCATGTCCGCGACTTCGCGTGTGGTAAACGAGCCATGCTCGCAATCGATGATGAAAAAGTCAAATCCGTATTGTTGCAAGAGCTTTGCCATATCGGCGGCGGCAAACGTGGTCACCATGGTGCCGACGAGATGCTCGCCGTTTTTTAAGCGTTGTTTGAGATTCATATTTCAACTTCCTTCCTGAGAGCCTGTCAAGCCAATTTATTCAGCGGTACAAGGCAAGCACCTTGCAGGGCTTGGTTTTGATTGTTTAGTCCAGCTCGTCTAGCGCCACAAGGCTTATCTTGCAGGGCTTGGTCTCCATCAGGGCGTTTACTTCCGCGAGCGTCGGGATCGCCTGTCCGATTACGCCGCGTTTGGTGACGACCAAGGTACCCGCGCAGTTACAAAACATCGCCGTGTCAACAAGGCTCATGCCGCGTTGGAGAGCGACGACCAGCGCTGCCGCGAATGTGTCGCCCGCGCCGGTGGGGTCTACCACGGGCACGTCGATGCCCTCGCAGAGCGCGACCTGACCCGCGCTGCTGACCGCCGCGCCGTCCTTATCCATCGTCAACGCGACGACGGAGGGGCCCAGCTCGTGCAGCGCGCGCAGCACGTCGCCTACCGACTCTCTGCCGGTGATCATGCGGCCTTCCGCAAGCGTCGGCGCGATGATGTCCGACATACGGATTACGCCGATCATGCGCTCCAGGGATTCCTCGCGGTTGAGCTCGGTGCGGATATTCGGATCAAAGCTCAGCAAAACGCCCTTCTCTTTTGCCGTACGCGCGGCAAAGAGACTCGCCTCGCGCAACTCGGGGCTGAGGTCGAGCAGCATGCCGGGAAAATGCAGCGCATATGCGCCGTCAAACGCCTCCGTGTCCAGCTCCTCGGCGCGAAACAGGCTGCCGACCGAGTGGGAACGGTAATATTCATAGTTGCGGCGGCCATCCGGCAGATACTCGATAAACGCGAGTCCGATCTGTCCTTCGCCGGAGGTGACCACGTGTCGCATATCGACGCCGAACTCTTGAATGGTGTCGTAAACCATGCGGCTGAGCGCGTCTTTCCCAACCTTGCCGAGAAAGCCGCTGTTTGCGCCAAGCGCCGTTACGGCGCACGCAAATATACCAGCACTTCCGCTGGCTACCTTTAACACAGCGCCCGTTTTTTCGATCCGGCCGCCGTTTTCAACAGGGATGAGGTCTACTAAAAGCTCGCCTAGCGAGAGAATGCGTCCGCCGTTGCGGGATGGTGTTTGCGCGTTGCATGCGTTTGTCATAATGCGTTCCCCTTGGGCGCAACGAAAAGCGCCGGGTTTCGATTTTTTTACCTGGGATTTCTGCAACGCGACTAGAAACGGTTTAACTAATACTCACATCTAATAAAATAGCAAATAATATTCAAAAAGTCAAGAAATCATACTATGGTATAAAGGGATTATTTTTGTATTTGATTGGATATTTTGAAAAATTGCAGTTATACTGGTAAAAACCCACCCAATTCGAGAGAAAGCGTTTGACAGAACGCGGTACATTCGATATAATTTATTAGGAATTATGAGTTTAAAATCGGGGTTTCGGGGGATAATAATCGAATGAAAAAAGTAACGTCTCAGGATGTCGCGGCGCGCGCCGGCGTGTCTCAGTCCGCGGTGTCGCTGATTCTCAACGAGAGCGACAAGGTTCTTTTTAACGAGGAGACAAAGCAGCGCGTGGTACAGGCGGCGTTGGATTTGGGCTACGAGCTGCCCAAACGAAAGAAGCGCACGCCGTCGTCTCGCACCGGCATTTTGCTTCTCTTTACGCCGACGCTGAACAACCCGTTTTATGCGGAGCTGGTGCAGACGGTGGAGAGCTATGCCGACTCCTGCGGGTATTGCGTGATCGTTTGCAATACACTAAGAAAACCCGAGTTAGAGAAATATTATCTGGATACGTTTCTCAAGACGCGTGTCGACGGCATGATATTCACGTTTTTGCCGAGTTTTCCGGAGATTGTGGAGCACGTTGCCGACAGCGTACCTTCCGTTTTAATCGGTGAAAAGCGGGCCGAGCAGCCGATTTGCTCGATCGAGCTGAGCAACGAACACGCGGGCAAGATCCTCTCGGAGCATCTCTACGCGTTGGGACACCGAAAGTTTTTATTCGTGTCCACGCCGTTTAACCAGCTCACGCTTGCGCGCCAACAGCGCTTGGAGGGCATCCGTGCGTTTCTGCGTGCGCAAGGTTTGGGCGAGGATAGCCTGGAACTGCTCGCTTCCGAAGCGCAGACGGAGACGGACTCGCTGCCGGACGCGATGCCGTATGAATACGCGGTCGGGCGCAGGCTGATGGGCCAGGCGCTGGAACACGGCGTGAAGGCGACCGCGATCATCGGCGTCAATGACATGACGGCCATCGGACTTATCGACGAAATCAAGGCGCGCGGCTACAGCGTGCCGGGCGATTTCTCCGTCTGCGGGTTTGATAATATCTTCACCTCTGCGATCTCGACGCCGCAGTTAACCACCATCGACCACCATCTACAGGTGCGCTGTAAGGCCGCCGTGGATCAAATCACCGCGCGCAGGAGAGAGCTGAGCGAGACGCTGCTGCCGCCCGTCATCAACAAGGTGGAATATTCACCTCGACTCGTCGTGCGCGCGTCAACAGGGCCCGTGCGCGAAGGCGCCGCGGTCAGAAAGCGCGATAAAAATGTTTAAAAATCTGTTTTTTCCCGCACCGCCAATCGAAGACCTGCCGCCGCAAGAGCGCCCGCAGACGCGAAAAGCGCTCTTTCGCCAAACCTTTCGCAATTACTGGAGCTGGTTTTTCGCGGTCAATCTGGTGACCTATCTGTTTTATTTGCCCGCGAGCATCTGGACGGAGCTTTCGCTGGAATCGCTGATTGCCGAGGAGACAAGCGCTTTTCAAACCACGCCGTTTCTCGGCGCTTATCTGACGGGGCTTGCCGTTTGCCTCTTCATCACTGGTCCGATTCTGGCGGGGTTGACGCTGCTGATGCGCAACTGGTCGCGCGGGGAACCCTGCATGCGCTGGCAAACGCTGTTTGGCGGTATGAAGCGAAACTTCGGTCAGGCGCTGGGGTTTTCGCTGATTGAGGGCCTGATGCCGCTGGCTGCCTATAGCGCGCTGCGGTATTACGGCAACCTTGCCGATACCGCCGGGCTCGGCTATTATGTGCTCTTCGGGTTCTGCGCGGTGGTTGTGCTCTTTGCGCTCCTGATGCGGCAGGTGGTGTATTCGCTTCTGGTGACCTATCGCCTGAAGTTCGGGCAAATCATCAAAAACGCGTTTTATCTGACGTTTTTGGAGCTGCCGAGGAGTTTTCTTACGCTGCTGATCAATCTTCTTCCCGTTGCGGTGATCGCGCTGCTGCTGTGGCTACTGCCCGCGTACTCCGGTTTGCTAGTCGTTCTCGCGCTGGCGTATTACGCGCTGTTTGGCATTGCGTTGGAGCGGTTTCTCTCCGCCTCGTTTGCCAACCGCGCGATGGAAAAGCACATCAACGGAAAAATCTCCGGCGCGCGCGTGGACATCGGTATGGCGAGCGAACGGGGTGTGGAATAGCGCTACTGAATCAAAAAAGGCAACCCCCGCGGGTTGCTTTTTTATGTGGGTTGTCCGGCTTGCGCGGGCTCCGGTGGATTGACGCGCTCCCGCTGGCGGTATTGCGTGGGCGAAAGCCCCGCATGTTGTTTAAAGAAGAGCGAAAGCTTGTTGTCTTCGATAAAACCCGTCTTTTCCGCGACCGCGCGAATCGGCAGATCGGTGTACTTG
>CAYVAO010000069.1:0-7849 GCA_964448895.1 uncultured Christensenella sp. | reverse complement strand
AGCCGGGGCACTACATAGGTGCCCACCGCAATCGGCGTTTCGCAAAGATCGTAGCAAATCTTCGCCGCTTCGCCAAAGGAGATATCCACGTCCGCAAAGCGAACACGATCCTCCCGAAACACGATCCCGTCCGTGGATTTGCCAAACTTTCGCGACAGCGCGCGCGCCATGATCGCCTGCACCTTCACGCTCGCGTCCTTGAGCGCGCCGCCGCCGAGCAGTGTGCTGCGCGAGGCGATGCAAGCGCCGGTCGCAGGAGCGCGCGAGGTATCGGTGTGTCCAAAGCAGATTCGCTCAAAGGAAACGCCAAGCCCCTCCGCGACCATCTGGCTCTGGCAGGTGCGAAGCCCTTGTCCCAGCTCGGTCAGGCCGAGGTCAACGTTTACGCTACCATCGTCCAATACCTCGATAAACGCGCGGGCAACGTCAAAGCCGTTGCCGTCCGCGCCAATGCTTGCCCCGCGCATGCTCACCGCGATGCCAACTCCGCGGCGAATGCGTCTGCCGTCCTTGTTTTGCGCGCTGTATCGAGCAAATTTTTCATCAAAGTCCAGCTCCTGCGCCGCTTTTTCCATGACGGAACGAATGCTGACTTCGTGGAAGTCCAGCAGATGTCCGCAAGGGCTGACGTCGCCGTTTTGCAGCAGGTTCTTGCGCCGCAGCTCCGTCGGAGACAGATGCAGCTTTTCCGCCAGCTCGTCCATCGCGTTTTCCAGCGCAAAGATCGCCTGCGGTGTACCAAAGCCGCGCATCGACCCCGTGTGGACGTTGTTGGTCATCACGCTCGTGGCGTTGTAGTCCACGTTTTCGATGCGGTAAGGCCCCGGCCCGAGCGTCGCGGTCTTATACATCACCGGCGGCGACATGTTGATATACGCGCCGGAATCGCCGATTGCCTCCACCTTCATGGCGCAGAGGGTTCCGTCTTGTTTCGCGCCCAGCTGAATATCAAACTCGATCGGATGCCGCTTGTAGCTCTCCCGAATGGATTCCTCGCGCGTGAGCGTATATTGCGCGGGCCGCCCTGTCTTGAGTGCGACCAGCCCCGCGCGTACCGCAAGAGACTCCACCGACTCAATCTTTCCGCCGAACGATCCGCCGATGACGGAGGGTTTCACGATCACCTGCGCAATCGGGATGTTGAGCATTCTCGCAACGCTCAAACGAAGATTGTACGGTGCCTGTGAACTGCCGAGCACGGTCAGCTCCCGCCGCATACGATCCGGAATGACGGTGACCGATTCCGGCTCGATATAGGCATGCTCCACAAAACCGGTTTTATAGTTGCCGGATACGACGACGTCCGCCTCCGCCAAGCCTTTCTCAGCGCTGCCTTTTCGCACATGCACATTGCCGCAGATGTTGTCCGGATAATCCGCGTTGATCGCGATATCGCTCTCAAGCGCCATACGCGGCGTCGCCAGAATCGGAAGCTCTTCATACTCCGCCGTCACGAGTTCCGCCGCCGCATCCGCCTGCTCCTGCGTCTCCGCCGCGACGACGGCGACCACGTCACCGTAAAAGCGCGTCTTATCGCAGACCAATGCGTATTGATCCACGTAGAGTTCGCCAAACATCTTTTCGCCGGGGATATCCGCGCCGGTGACGACGCAAACTACCCCCTCCGCGCGCGCCGCTTCTTCAGTATGCACCGCGAGCAGCTTTGCGTGCGGATGGGACGCGTAAACGCCCTTACAATACAGCAGATTCGGCAGGCGGATATCCGCGCCGTACTCCGCGCGGCCCGTTACCTTGGCGCGCGCATCAATTCGTTCGAGCGGTTTCCCGACCGGTTGGGTTTCCATCATGTTCGTTCGCTCCTTCATGATTTTGCGCCGGAAAGCGCAATTGCCCGGCAGCGGCTACCCTTCCGCCGTCAGGCAAAGTCGATCGCACGCGGGATCATTTGCGGCAGCAGCAAATACCCTGCTGTCGCCATTCGAGTACTTTCCACACATCGATTTTACTTTCGCAAATTCATTGTAACTAATTACATCGATTCTGTCTACTATGGAAGCATAAATTTTATTCGCTCTATTTTCGCGAGAATTACGCTTGATTTCACCGACATTATCGCTTGAATCCGTGTATGTTCTATGTTAAAATGCGGTTGTCGATTATGAATTGCACTTCTTTTTCTCGTAACCGTTTACAAGTAATCTAATTTTCAGGAGGACAACCGACATGCAGTTGATCGTGAAAAACGCGAAGCTTCGCGACCGGGAAACGCTCACCGATATCGCAATCGATCAGGGCGTTATCCTTGAAATCGGCCCGAACCTATCGTATCCCGCGGATACGGTCATAGACGCGAAAGGCGCGCTCGTCACCCCGAGCCTCATCGACCCGCACATCCACCTCGACAAGGTGAACATCTTCGACGTGGTGCGCAAGAACGTCTCCGGCACGCTCAAGGAAGCCATCGAGATCATCTGGGATAAAAAGAAAGATTATACGACGGAGGATATCCTTGCGCGATCGGAAGACGTTCTCCTGCGCGCGCTGAAAAACGGAACGCTCAACATGCGTTCCCATGTCGATGTAGACACCATCGGCGGGCTAAAGCCTCTGGAAGGCGTGAAAGCGCTGAGAGAAAAATATCGCAACGTCATGGATTTGCAGCTCGTCGCGTTTCCGCAGGAGGGCATCATCAAAGACCCCGGCTGCGAAGCGCTGATGTGGAAAGCGATGGAAGCCGGCGCGGACGTGGTCGGCGGCATGCCTGCAAATGAGTTGTCTCCGGATGACAGCCGGGAGCATGTCCGCATTTGCTTCGATATTGCGGAAAAGTTCGACGCAGATATCGACATGCACGTGGACGAAACCGACGATCCTTTCTATCGCACGCTGGAGATGATCGCGGACGAAGCACTTAAGCGCGGTTGGATCGGCCGCGTCACCGCGGGGCATACCTGCGCGCTCGCGGCTTACGACGATCACTATGCCAACTATGTCATCGAAAAGTGCGCAAAGGCGCAGATTCGCTTCATCACCAACCCCGTTACCAACCTGCTTCTGCAAGGCCGTCTGGACAAGCAACCGATTCGCCGCGGCATCACGCGCGTAAAGGAATTGCTCGCCGCAGGTATACTCGTCAGCTTCGGTCAGGACTGCGTGAAGGACACGTTTTATCCTTATGGCAGCGCGGATATGCTGCAGGTAGCGAACGTAACCGCCCACGCGGCGCAGATGAGTCTGCCGCCGGAGATTGAAACCGTGTACGACATGATCACCACCACTGCGGCGGAGATTTTGAAACTGAAGGACTACGGACTCGCCGTCGGCAAGAAAGCAAACCTCGTCGTGGTCAACGCGAAGGACGCGCGCGACGCCATCCGCCTGACGCCGGAGCGGCTCTACGTCATCCGCGAAGGAAAAATCGTCGCAAAAACCGCCGTGCAGACGGATCTTTATCTCTAATTCAGGGATCGGAACAAGCGAATAACACAAAGGAGCGATTTGGTTCGCTCCTTTTTCTTATATCAAATTCAATTACTCACCAGCCCAGCTGGATGATTCCTCTCGGGCAGCCGGAAGAACACAGGCCGCAGCCCTCGCACTCTTCGGAATCGATCTCGATCACCCCGTCCACTCGCGAAATCGCGTCATAAAGGCAGCCGTTCATGCAGATGTTGCAGTCCGTCGTCGCGCTGTCGCACCGCTCGGTGATCATCGCCTTGAGCCGCTTTGGTTTGATATCCTCAAACGGCATCAGCGAGGGCAAAGCCGAACCGCGCACCTGTTCAATCTCCGTGTGTCCATGGCGCGCCAGCCAATCGTCCAGATCGCGGATCAATTTCGTGATCACGCCGTACCCGTCCCGCTGAATCGCCGAAGCCATCTGAATCGCCGTCGCGCCGAGCATGATGAACTCCAGCGCATGCTCGGCGGTTTGAATTCCACCGACCGAGCAGATCTGCATCTGCGTATACTGACGAAGCTGCGCGGTTGTCGCCAGCGAAATCGGGCGAATGTTGCGCCCTGTGTAGCCGCCATAGGTGGACATCTGCGCCATACGGGTTTCGATATCGACCCCGCGCAGTCCTTTTATCGCGTCGATCGCGCTGACCGCCTTTGCGCCAGCCTGCTCAATCGCCTGCAAAAACGCGGGCGAAACCGCGGCCTCGTAGGAGAGCTTCACCATCACCGGAATCGATACCGCGTCCACCGCCGCGCGCACAAAAGCCCGGATGTCCGAAGAATGGTTGGAAACGCTTTCATTGCGGGAACCGATCGGCGCGGAGATGCTGATTTCGATCGCATCCGCGCCCATTCGCTCCGCCTTTGCCGCAAGATAGGCAATCTCGGAAGCGGAAGAGCCCCAGATAGAGCAAATCAGCTTGCTGTCGCGTTTCTTGACCTGCTCCAGCTCGCTTTCCCATTGTTCCAAGTGCAGGTCGGAATACAGCATGGTATTAAACATGCGATATCCGTCTACAAACAATCGCGGCGAAACGCGCTGCTTTGCTTCCAGCGTGATCGTCTCCGTAATGACGGCGCCCGCGCCCGCGTCGATGCAGCGTTGGATGGACTTGCCATCCCGGGCCCAGGGCCCGGCAGCCGTAATCACTGGATTTTTGAGATCAAGTCCCATCAGATTGATCGGATTCGACATTGCAAATGCCCCTTTGCGCAAGAATGTTCTGGAAGCGGGAAAAGCCATCATTCGGTGTTTTCGCTCTCATGCGATCAGCAGGGTCTTATTTGAGTGTGTTTCTAAAATGCGGCGCGTGCAGGGCGCGTGAATTTTTTACCAATTTAAGAAACAAAACCGCAGGAATAGCAGCGCTATTTCAAGGTTACAGTGACGAAAAAGCGGTGAGAAAGGCACCGATCCTGTTCCGTCGTGCTTTTAAAAACACACTCTAGATGCGTTTGCCGGAAAAAACCATCGCTTACAAACGACGGTTGCTCAATCGAATAGTTCGTAGATATATTTCTCGTTGCCGCAGGACCTTCGAATCTTCAGCTTTGGCTGAAGCACCATCTCCTGCGGAACGCCAAGTTCCAACTCTTTGTTTTCGATGCTGTCAAACAGCAGTCGGCCCGCCGCCATGCCGAGCTTGCTTGCGGGCAGCTCCAGCGCAGTGATCGGCGGACTCACGAGTCCGCATACGGGCGAATCGGTCATGCTGGCGATCGCTAGTTTTTGCGGCACCGGTATCCCCGCGTCCTGCGCGGCCTTTAATACGCCAAGCGCCTGCCCGTCTCCCGCGGTAATCAGCGCCGCAGGTAGCTTGCCCTGCTGAATCATCTGCTGTGCCGCGATATACCCGCTTTGCACGCCGCCGTCGCAGGTAACCAGCCTGGTTGCGATGTCGCGGCGGCTTTCGCGGACGGCGGCGGCAAATCCCGCCTCCATCTGCGCGTTTTTGTGCAGCTCCGCGGTGTTCAGCATCAGATCGACGCTCGTATATCCAAAAGAAAGCAAATGCCTTGTCAGGCGATAAGCGCCCTCTTCAAAATCGATATAACAGAGTGTATCGCAGCCACTATGGCGGTTTTTGCCGACATGGACGCACGGAATTCCGCTTTCCCGCGTTTGCAGAACGCGTTCCTCCGAGATATTGGAGGACACCAGCGCGATTCCGTCGACGCGCCTGTTTTCGCACATGCGCAAACTCTCGTCTTCAATCTGCGCGTCGCCATGCGTGTTGCAAAAGAACACGGCATATCCTTTGTTGCGCGCAACGGTTTCGATGCCGGAGATGATTTTCTGCTGCGTCTCGCTCTCAATCTCCGGAACCAGCAGCGCGATCGTCTTCGTGATGCCCAGGTTCAGCCCGCGCGCAAACCAGTTTGGCGTATAGTTCTGCTCTTTCATGACGGCAAGCACATGATCGCGCGTCTCCGGCAGCACTTGCTCCGGGTGATTGAGCACGCGTGAGATTGTGGCAACAGATACACCGGCCATCTCGGCCACTTTGCGAATGTTCATAAATCCCCCACGTCGCTCCTTTGCGATGATATACCATTATATCACGCGGGGACTTTCCGCTCAAGAAGGCATCGCTGTAAGCGGTTTCTATGCAATTATAAAACATTCTCCGTCATATTTCCGTTATTTTTTGATAAGATAACGTATATATGGCTCGATAATGAAATTTTTCTCCTTGTTTGCGTCATATTTTGTTGACAAGCGCACCCATATTCGAGTACATTAGTTCCGTCGGATGTAATTAGTTACATTCAAAAATAGAATACGGATATGGAGGTCGTCATATGGAGAAATCCAAGCAGCAGCATGTAGACGTAGACTACTCGCTGGAAGCGGTTCCCTCTAATGCGAATGAGCGCAAAGGCTTCTGGTCGATGTTCGTCATCATGCTCGGGTTCACATTCTTCTCCGCCAGCATGAGCGTTGGCGCCAAGATGGCAAACGGACTGGATCTTTCCGGGTTCATCTGGGCTATTCTCATCGGCGGTATCATCCTGGGCGCATATACCGGTGTGCTTGCCTATATCGGCAGCAAGACCGGACTGAGCCTCGATCTATTGGCACATCGCTCCTTTGGTACGTTTGGCTCCTTCCTTCCCTCCGCATTGATCAGCTTCACCCAGATCGGTTGGTTCGGTGTAGGCGTTGCAATGTTTGCAATCCCCGCGGCGGAACTGCTCCACATCAGCCCCTGGATTCTCGTCATCATCGCCGGCGCGTGCATGACCTCCTCCGCTTACTTCGGCATGAAGGGCCTGGAGATCGTCAGCTTCGTGTCCGTTCCGCTGATTGCGATCCTCGGCATCTATTCTATGGTCACGGCGACCACGGCAGGTGGCGGACTGGTTGCCATGTTCTCCAAATCCGCCGGCAGTCTCTCGCTGTTTGCGGCGGTCGGCATGGTCATCGGCTCCTTCGTCTCCGGCGGCACGGCTACGCCGAACTTTGTCCGGTTTGCGAAAAATCACAAAGTAGCTATTATTACGACTGTTGTTGCGTTCTTCCTCGGCAACACGCTGATGTTCGCCTTTGGCGCGGTCGGCGGCGCTTTCACCGGTAAGGACGACATCTTTTATGTCATGATCGCGCAAGGTCTGGCAATCCCCGCTCTGCTCGTTCTGGGCGCAAATATTTGGACGACAAACGACAACGCGCTCTATACCGCAGGTCTCGGACTTTCCAACATCACCAAGGTTCGCAAACGCCCGATGGTGCTGATCGCAGGTATCGTCGGCACGGTTACCGCAATCTGGCTTTACAACAACTTCATCGGCTGGCTGAGCTTCCTCAACGCGACGCTCCCGCCGATCGGCGCGATCATTATGCTCGACTACTTCCTGAACAAGTCTTCCTACGTTGAAGGCGCAGGCGAAGAGCGCAAGGTCAACTGGGCGGCTATCGCGGGCGTTGTCGCGGGCGCTTTGGTCGGCAACTTCGTGAAATGGGGCATCGCCGCCATCAACGCGATGGTCGTTGCCAGCATCATCTATTATCTCGGAACCAAGCTTTTCTATAAGAAATAATGTTTGATCCGCGCGGGTTGCCGCGCGTAAGCAATCAAGAACCGCAATTACCTCCCTACAAAAGAACGCTTCTATTCCATTGCGCAAAAGCCGTCCGGTTCTCCGGGCGGCTTTGCGTTTGTTATAAGATATGTAGACTTCTGTTCCTAAGTACTCTGAGCCTAAAAAACGGACGCCGCTGAAAAAGCGACGCCCGTGTCAATCCGCATGTTTTTCGACGTTGATCGGCAATTTTTACGCCGGATAATACGTTAAAGCAAAATCCAGCAGCGCTTTGATCTGCGGAAGATTGTAGAGAAAGAGCCCAACTCACGCCGCCAAATACACCGGTGCTGCATATTTTTCCAGATGTAGCCAAGTAAGGACCTTTTCCACCAGCAAGACAAGC